>JAIROL010000282.1 GCA_031257565.1 Tannerella sp.
CATAAGACGATATGGTCAGGAAAGGCGATACCATCAAGATAAAAATAAGCAATTCGATAATTCGTTTCATTTTTGTATTCATGTGTACATTTTTTATTTTTTAACGCTAAGGTAACATAGAACTCACAAATGTTCATAACTCTTTGGCGTTAGCCGTTTTACATGTTCGTTTCATATTACAAAAGTAATACTTTGCGCCCTGATTGCCATTCTTTTATAGCAGCATACTTTTTATATCGCCACCCTTTTTTTTATGACGAAAAATTGTAACTTTGCAAACTTGTAAATGAGCATATAGCAATGAGATTTAATTATGACGTTATCGTGGTAGGCGCCGGTCATGCCGGTTGTGAAGCAGCGGCAGCAGCAGCGAATCTGGGCTCGCGGACATTGCTTATTACCTTGGATATGAATAAGATTGCTCAAATGAGTTGCAACCCTGCTGTCGGAGGTATTGCCAAAGGCCAGATTGTCCGTGAAATAGATGCTTTGGGCGGCTATATGGGGATTGTTACAGATCGTACCGCCATACAATTCAGGATGCTCAATAGAAGTAAGGGGCCTGCGATGTGGAGTCCGCGTGCGCAGAGTGATCGTTTGAGGTTTATTGAATCCTGGCGTGAAATTTTGGATGGCATATCGAATTTGGATATTTGGCAGGATATGGTATCTCAGTTGCTTATCAATGAAGTTGAGAGCGCTGTTCGTGGCGTTAAAACAATGCTTGGAGTGGAGTTTTATGCATCGTCGGTGGTTCTTACGAACGGGACATTTCTGAATGGTCTTATGCATGTCGGACGTGTGCAGTTTACCGGCGGACGTATTTCGGAACCTTCATCCTATGGTTTGACGGAGCAGTTGAGATATCTTGGTATACGTTCGGACAGAATGAAAACAGGCACGCCTGTACGCATTGATGGGCGTAGCGTTTACTTCGAAGAAATGACGGAACAGTCGGGAGAAAATGATTTTCGTAAGTTTTCTTATTTGGATACCGTTCATCGTGAGCTTAAATCGTTGAGTTGTTGGACTTTATATACGAATGAGGCTTGTCATGAGATTCTTCGTGAAGGTTTATCGGAATCTCCTTTATATAATGGTCAGATAAGGAGCATTGGGCCGCGTTATTGTCCGAGTATTGAAACAAAAATAGTTACTTTTGCTGATAGAACCCAGCATCAGTTATTCCTTGAGCCGGAGGGAGAGTCTACAAATGAGTACTACCTGAACGGATTTTCATCATCATTACCTTTTGATATTCAGTTCCGCGCTTTACAGCAAATACCGGCTTTTCGCGACATACAATTGTATCGTCCGGGTTATGCCATTGAGTATGATTTTTTTGATCCGACTCAGTTATATCATACATTGGAAACCAAGCAAGTCAGAAATTTGTTTTTTGCGGGGCAAATTAATGGTACGACAGGTTATGAAGAAGCGGCGGGGCAGGGACTTGTTGCAGGAGTAAATTCGCATATAAAATGTCATGGAGGAGAACCCTTTGTTTTGGCTCGTGATGAGGCATATATTGGGGTTTTAATTGATGATTTGGTTACAAAAGGAGTTGATGAGCCATATCGAATGTTTACTTCTCGTGCGGAGTATAGAATTCTTCTTCGTCAGGATAATGCAGATATGCGGCTTACAGAGAAAGCATATAAGTTAGGGCTTGCTAACAAATATCGCTATAATTTGCTTAAGGAGAAAAGACTATTTATTGATTCTATTATTTCTTTCGTTGAAACGTTCCCCGTGAAACCTTCGCAGATAGACGGCGCTTTAGTGAAGTATGGCACCGCGCCTCTTTCGCATGGCTGTAAATTAATTGAAATTATTAAACGTCCGCAAATACGCTTGTCTGATATGGTTGATATTTTTCCGGAATTAGAGAGGCAATTTAATCTTATACCGAAAATCCGCAGGGAAGAGGTAATGGAAGCCGCAGAGATTTTGATGAAATATAGCGGCTATATAAAGCGTGAGCAGCAGATTGCAGAAAAGACAGGGCGGTTGGAGCATATTGTTATTCGTGACAAGTTTGATTATGATACGATTCAATCTTTGTCGACAGAAGCACGGCAAAAATTGAAACGCATCAATCCGGAGACAATTGCACAGGCAAGCCGTATTCCCGGGATATCTCCGAGTGATATTAATATTTTGTTAGTTTTGTTGAGACGCTAAATGTTCCACGTGAAACCATAAAGTTATGTACTTATTATTAAGAAAAAGTTTATGTCTCTCTATTTTTTTTGTGATATCATTTTTTTGTTTTTCACAAAAAGAAAAGGACATGTCTGTTGGCATAAGTTTAAATTATGGCATTGAAAGGACTTTCAATAATTATGCTTCAACAATTCATTTTAATTATAACCTTTTTGATCGTATGCGTGTTGCGCCTTCATTTTCTTATTATCTTGATAGAGATGATATGAAAATGAGATTATTTACTTTAGGGTTTCATTATTTATTTCCCGATATGATTTCAAATCTGTTTCCTTCCATGAGAAATCAGGGATTATGTTTTTATCCGGTCTTTGGATTTTCTATAGTAAATGCTTCAGATTCCAGGAGGAACTGTGTTTCTTGTTCTGTTGGTTCGGGATATAATTCAAGTTCTTCAAACAATTTCGGATTCGATTTGGGGGTAGGGGTAGAGTATGAGCTACCCACATTATCACCTGTATTTAGAGATATGGCTGTTAATTTTGAAATAGAATATTTTGCTATAGAAAATTATAGTAGACCTTCTATTGGGGTTGGATTATTATATTATTTTTAAAAACCCATAGATGTTTCACGTGGAACTTGCTTTTTTGTTTGATTATAATTTAATGGTGAATGTGATTTATGGAACAAAGCGATAAAGAACACTTGGACATTATTCTGGCTACACTTCCTGATAGCCCCGGATGTTATCAGTTTTCTGATGAAAAAGCTGTAATTATTTATGTTGGTAAAGCAAAGAATCTTAAAAAGAGAGTTTCTTCCTATTTTAAAAAAGATCATCCGGAAAACAAAACCCGGGTTCTTGTGAGGCAAATAAGAGATATAAAATATATTGTAGTTGATACTGAAGAAGAAGCTCTTTTGTTAGAAAATAATCTGATAAAACAATATCGTCCCCGCTATAATGTATTGCTGAAAGATGATAAAACATATCCTTTTATTGTTATAAAAAATGAATATTTTTCCCGCGTGTTTCAGACAAGAAATGTGATCAGGGATGGTTCTCAATATTTCGGACCTTATGCATCAGTTTATACAGCAAAGACAATGCTTCAGATGATAAAGTCCATATATAAAATACGCACGTGTAAATATCCTCTTACTCCGGAATCGATAGCCCATCGGCGATATAGGGTTTGTTTGGAGTATCATATTAAACGTTGTAATGCGCCATGTATTGGATTATTTTCTTTGACGGAATACGCCGGACAAATTTCCGAAATAAAAGAAATTTTGAAAGGAAACAGTTCTCGTATAACTAATCTTTTACTGGAGCAAATGCGTCATTTATCAGAAGAAATGCGTTTTGAGGATGCACAACGATTGAAAGAGAAATATGATGTGATTGAAAATTATCGTTCTCGTTCTACGGTTGTAACATCTTCTATACATGATATGGATGTCTTTTCTTTTGACGAAAATGAAAAGTCTGCGTATATAAATTATATCCATATTGGAAATGGCGCTGTTGTGCATGTGTATACGCTTGAATATAAGAAGAGATTGGATGAACCTAAAGAAGAACTTCTTAGTTTGGGTATAGTTGAGATGAGGGAGCGCTTTAACAGTTCTGCCCGCGAAATAATTGTACCTTTTTTGCCGGACATTAAAATTTCGGAACAGATTGTATATACTATTCCGCAAAAAGGGGATAAGAAAAAATTATTGGATTTATCTATTCAGAATGTCAAACAATATAAGGTCGATTGTTTGAAAAGATCTGAAAAGTTTAATCCGGAACAGCGTACAACGCGTCTGCTTAAAACAATTCAGGAAGATTTGCATCTGCCGGTTTTACCAATGCAGATAGAATGTTTTGATAATTCAAATATACAGGGCACGAATCCGGTTGCAGCATGTGTTGTGTTTAAAAAAGGTAAACCATCAAAGAAAGATTACAGGCATTTTCATATTAAAACAGTTGTCGGTCCGGATGATTTTGCATCCATGGAGGAAGTCGTAACACGTCGTTATGTACGGTTAATGGAAGAAAAGCAATCTTTACCACAACTGATTGTTATTGATGGAGGTAAAGGACAACTGAATGTAGCGACAAAGGCGCTGGAAAGACTTAACTTATCAGATAAAATATCGATTATCGGTCTGGCTAAAAGATTGGAAGAAATTTTTTATCCCAATGATCCTGAGCCGCTTATACTTGACAAAACTTCTGAGACTCTGAAAGTTATACAACAATTGCGTGATGAAGCACATCGTTTTGGTATTACATTCCATCGTAATGTCAGAAGTAAGAAGCAGGTGGTTTCTGCATTGGATTCTATAAAGGGTATTGGTGAGAAAACAAAGACAACATTACTCAAAAAATATAAAAGCGTTAAGCGTTTGAAAGAGGTACCGAAAGATGAACTGGTAGAATTAATTGGAAAAACAAAAACCGAGGCGCTTTTAAATGCTTTTAACTCTGCTGATAATTAGATAAATATTATTATATGAGAACGGTTATACAACGAGTGAAGCATGCATCAGTTGCAATTGATGGAAAAGTAAAATCAAGGATAGGGTATGGGTTATTAATTTTTCTTGGAATAGAAGATTCTGATAATCAAGAAGATATTGAATGGTTGACTAAAAAGGTTGTAAATTTGCGTATTTTTGATGATGACAAAGGGGTCATGAACAAGTCTGTCCTTGATATAAAAGGAGATGTTCTGGTTGTCAGCCAGTTTACTCTTCATGCAATGGTTAAAAAAGGGAATCGTCCTTCTTATATCCGTGCTTCTAAACCGGATGTCGCTATTCCTTTATATGAGTCTTTTTGTTTGGAAACGAGTCTTCAATTAGGTCATGAGATCGAAACAGGCTCTTTTGGCGCTGATATGAAAGTTGAACTACTGAATGATGGACCTGTTACGATATGGATTGATACGAAAAATAAAGAATAAAAATACGGTTTATATCAAATCTGTGTAATATTGTTTTCAGAACAGGATCATTCAATCGGAATGTTTATTTCTTTATGTGTTTAATTCGTTGAAAATTAGCTATATAACTTTATAAAGAGCATTTTGTTTGATTGGGTTGAATAAAATTAATCGGAGGCTGTTATCTTTGCAGATATTTTGCGGATATTTATTTGCATTTATTTGTAATTTATTGATAATATGGAAGATTTGACAATAAAAGAAGCGCAGAAGCGTGTTGATGACTGGATAAGGACCTATGGAGTACGCTATTTCAGCGAGTTAACAAATATGGTCATTCTTACGGAAGAGGTAGGGGAACTTGCCCGTATAATTTCACGAATCTATGGGGAGCAGTCATTTAAAGATAACGATAAAAACAGGGATATAGGGGATGAAATGGCGGATGTAATGTGGGCTTTAATCTGTTTGGCAAATCAGACTGGCGTGGATCTTGCAGACGCTTTTGAAAAGAATATGAAAAAGAAAACGGAAAGAGACCGTGAACGACATAAAAATAACAAAAAATTATGAAGTATGAAAATGAATGAATTTGAAATGGAATATTCTGATTTAAAATCAAACAGGTATCATGAAACCTTTAGCCGGTTTACTTCGACGCCTCCGGATGATGATATTTCATCAATAGTTAAATCAATTTTGGATAGTAATTTCAATGAAAATTTCACATTGGACGTATTGAAATGGATTCACGGTTGTATAGATTTAACGACGCTAACAAGTCTCGATACAAAGGAAACGGTTTGGGAGATGGTGGATAAAATAGTAAACAACTATGAAGGAACGCATCCTGATGTGTCTAATATTGCTGCTATCTGTGTATATCCGTTGTTTGTGGATACGGTTAAACAGGCCTTGACGGCACAAAATGTGAAAATTGCATCTGTTGCAGGAGGATTTCCTTCTTCACAAACATTTACGGAAATAAAGGTTGCGGAAACGGCGATGGCGGTGATGGCCGGTGCGGATGAAATTGATGTTGTAATGAATCTGGGTTATTTTTTGGAGGAAGATTATGAGATGCTGACAGATGAACTAAGCGAGGTAAAGGATTGTTGTCGTGGGGCAAAACTCAAAGTTATCCTTGAAACGGGTGCGTTGGCTCTGGCTGAAAACATTCGAAAAGCTTCTATTCTTGCGGCTTATTCAGGCGCTGATTTTATTAAAACATCTACAGGGAAAGGGTATCCGGGGGCATCGCCGGAAGCTGTTTATACAATGTGTAAAGTCATTAAAGAATATGCCGGGATTTCGGGACGTAAAATCGGTATAAAGATTTCCGGAGGCATACGCACCGCGGAGGACGCCGTTCGTTATTATACGATTGTTAAGGAAATATTAGGTGAAGAATGGATGAATAAAGATTTGTTCCGTATTGGAGCAAGTAGTCTTGCGGAAGATATAGAGCGCAGATTCGGTTGATAAATAAATATTAATTAGTACGTTCAGAAAAATAATCTGCCAACATTAACAAACTGTTACGCGCTTCTGATTCCGGAAAGTTGTTGATGATCTCAACCGCTTTTTGTTTATACTCCAAAAGACGTTTTTCTGCATATTCGATTCCGCAATATTGTTTGGCAAAATTGATCAGCGCTGTTGTGTTTTCGGATGTAAAAATTTGATTATTAATAATTTCGATGTAAAAGGATCGTTCTTCTTCGGGAGCATTTTTCAATGCGTACAAGAGCGGTAACGTTATTTTTCCTTCACGAATATCATTTCCTGTGGGTTTGCCTATATTTACATCATCATAATAGTCGAAAATATCATCTTTTATCTGAAAACAATACCCTAAATATTCGCCAAATAAGCGACACTTAGAGACAGTTTCGGATGGGGCATTGACAGAAATGGCTCCAATTTCTGAGCATGCGGAAATAAGAGTAGCTGTTTTTTTGCGTATCATACGCAGATAGTCGTCTTCATTGAGCGAATGTTTTTCTGCGTTGTCTATCTGCATCACTTCTCCTTCCGAGAGTTCGCGACAGACTCTGGCGATTATTTTTATGATAATGATATTTCCTGTTTCTACAGCATTCAGGACTGTTCCTGCGAACATGTAATCTCCTGTCAGGACTGCAATGCGATTATCATAGATGGCGTTCAGGGAAGGTATCCCACGGCGTTGTTTGGTCTCATCCACAACATCGTCATGGATGAGTGTTGTCGTATGCAATGTTTCAATTATAACGGCGGCGTCTTGTGTCGTTTTTGTGGGTTTTCCGCAGACTTTAGCTGTCAGGAGTAATAACAATGGGCGTATGTGTTTGCCATTGGAACACAATACCTGTTTAATGGCAGATTGCAGTAAAGGAGTTTCGCTGTGAATCGCTCTGGCAAAGTCAACCTCGAACTGTTTAAATTCAGAAGCAACGGGTTCGGCTATTTGTAGTCTTTTGTCAATCATTTTTCCTTTAATTCGGCGCAAAGATAGCTCAAGTTGAGAGCAATACAAAATAAGTCCAGCTTATTTTTATTGCCGAAACGCCGCCTATCTTCATTTTCTTGAATAAAGATAGCTCAAGTTGAGAGCAATACAAAATAAGTCCAGCTTATTTTTATTGCCGAAACGCCGCCTGTCTTCATTTTCTTGAATAAAGATAGCTCAAAATTGGGAGGAATACAAAATAAGCAGGGCTAATTTTGCCTGCTTCCGCTTCGTAGGCCGATTACTGCGACAGATAAAAAACAAAACCGGCAGGAGATAGTAGAAATTAATAGGATTTTTATAATTTTACACTTTGAAATGGTATACCGATATGTATTTCTACCGATGAAAATACCATAGGATATGATTTCTGTGTGACAATAAATATATTATCTTAGCGTTAAAATTTAATTTATATTATGTATGAAATTATTACTAATTGATGCTTATGCGCTGATTTATCGTTCGTATTACGCTTTTATCAAAAATCCGCGTATTAATTCGAAAGGCATGAATACATCGGCGATTTTCGGATTTGTAAATACGCTGGAAGATGTTATGAGGCGTATAGATCCTACACATGTCGCAGTTGGGTTTGATCCTTCAGGACAGACTTTCCGTCATGAGGCTTATGAAGCCTATAAGGCACAGCGTGAAGAAACCCCTGAAGTCATACGTCAGTCGGTACCTGTAATAAGGAATGTGATAGGAGCCTATAATATTCCGATCCTTGAAGTACCTCGATACGAAGCCGACGATGTGATTGGTACGGTATCTAAACAGGCTGAAAAGGAGGGGTTTGATGTGTATATGATGACCCCGGATAAAGATTACGGACAATTGGTGTCGGATCATATTTTTCAGTATCGCCCTAAGTTTGGAGGCGATTATGAGACGCTTGGAGTTCCTGAAGTACTGGAAAAGTATGGATTGACTTCCGTATGTCAGATGATTGATTTATTGGGGTTGATGGGGGATTCTTCCGATAATATACCTGGGTGTCCGGGGGTAGGAGAGAAGACCGCCCGGAAGTTGCTTGCAGAATTCGGTTCTGTCGAAAATCTGCTTGCTAATACCGGACAGTTGAAAGGTAGTCTTAAAACAAAGATAGAAGAAAATGCCGATAAGATACAATTCTCAAAATTTCTGGCTACAATTGTTACGGATGTTCCTATTCAATTTGATGCAGATGCGTGTGTTCGTGAAAAACCGGATGAACTTCGTTTGATGGAAATTTATACAGAATTGGAATTTAAATCCTTTTTAACAAGATTGGAAATTAGCGGTCATGCGGAGAAAAAAAATGAAGTAAGGCAAAAACAAGGGATACAACTTTCTCTTTTCGATGAAAACGTCTCCGAGAATGAAATATTTCCAGTAAAAAAGGTAGGATGTCCGGAAAATTCAATTCTCAAAGATATAACTTCGATACCGCATGTATACTATTTGGCTGATAATGAGGAAAAAATAACGAATTTGATTCATCTTTTGGAAAATCAGAAGTCTTTTGCTTTTGACACAGAAACGGATGGGATTGATCCTGTTTCCGCAAAATTGGTAGGAATGTCGTTTGCTGTAAAAGAATTTGAAGCCTGGTATGTTCCTGTTCCCGAACAGGTGGATGATGCGATGAAAATTGTTTCTCTTTTTTCGGATGTGTTGCAAAATAAAAATATTGAAAAAGTCGGGCAAAATATAAAATATGATATTCTTGTGTTGCGTAAATATGATATTTGTGTAAAAGGCTTGTTGTTTGATACAATGATAGCTCATTATTTGATTAATCCCGAAATGCGTCATGGGATGGATTACCTGGCGGAAACGTACCTGAAGTACAGGCCGGTTCCCATAGAATCGCTGATTGGCTCAAAGGGCAAAAACCAGCTTTCTATGCGTGATATACCGGTTGGAAAGGTGGCCGAATATGCGGCAGAGGATGCTGATGTGACACTGCGTCTGAAAAACTTTTTTAAGCCTAAGTTGAAAGAAAATGCGGTGGAATCGCTTTTCTATGATGTAGAAATGCCTTTGGTATATGTACTTGCTGAAATGGAATATACCGGAGTGAAGGTTGATACCGAATCATTAAGTCAGTATTCTGTCGCGCTCACAGAGAAATTGCTGGCGCTGGAACAGGAGATATACGAACTTGCCGGTATGGAGTTTAATATAAATTCCACCAAGCAGGTCGGAGAAGTCTTGTTTGAGCGGATGAAGATAACCGAAGATAAGGTCAAGAAAACAAAAACCGGAGGATTCAGCACAAGTGAAGATACTCTGGAAAAGCTGCGTCACAGGCATCCGATTATTGGTAAATTGCTTGATTACCGTGGGATAAAAAAACTGTTGAGCACATATATTGACGCGTTACCTAAATTGATAAACTCAGAAACGGGTAAAGTACATACGTCGTTTAATCAGACCGTTACTTCTACAGGACGCTTGAGTTCTACCAATCCGAACTTGCAGAACATTCCTGTGCGCGATGAAATGGGGCGGGAAATACGTAAAGCTTTTATCGCCGACAATGAAGACTGCGTTTTTTTCTCTGCCGACTATTCACAAATAGAACTGCGTGTAATGGCGCATATAAGCGGAGATAAACAGATGATAGAAGCCTTTCATCAGGGAGCGGACATACATGCGGCTACAGCCGCGAAAATTTATGGCGTTTCCGTTGAAAACGTTACATCTGATATGCGCCGGAAGGCCAAAACTGCGAATTTTGGGATTATCTATGGCATTTCGGTCTTCGGATTAGCCGAACGGTTGAACATCCCGCGTTCGGAGGCGAAAGAACTGATAGACGGGTACTTTAAGACGTATTTCCGTATTCATGAATATATGGACGAATGTATCCGATCTGCGTCTGAAAAAGGATATGTTGAAACCTTGTTTCATCGCCGCAGATATTTGCCGGATATTCATTCAAACAATGCTGTAGTTAGGGGATATGCGGAGCGCAATGCAATTAACGCGCCGATTCAGGGCAGCGCCGCAGATATTATAAAAGTCGCGATGGTTCGTATTTATAATCGTTTCGAAACAGAAGGCTTTAAGAGTAAAATGATTCTGCAGGTACATGATGAATTAAACTTCAACGTATATAAAAATGAGTTGGAGCAAGCGCGTAAAATCGTATTGGAGGAAATGGAAGGAGCTATCAGATTGCAGGCGCCTCTTATTGCTGATTATGGAGAAGGGCGTAACTGGTTAGAAGCGCATTGAGAAAAAGTAATTATGTATATTAAAAAATAAAAGTAGAAGAGTATGGGGAAATTGTATGTTATTGACCATCCGATGATTCAGCATAAATTGACAATTATGCGTATGAAGAAAACTGGCTCAAAAGACTTTCGTGAGTTGTTGGAAGAGATATCTATGTTAATGGGTTATGAACTGACCCGTGAACTTCCTTTGTCGGAGATTGAGATAGAAACGCCAATGAAGAAAATGAAATCGAATATTATTTCAGGAAAAAAACCGGCGATTGTTCCGATATTACGCGCAGGATTAGGCATGGTGGATGGATTGCTTAACCTGTTGCCCGTCGCTAAGGTTGGCCATATTGGTTTGTATCGCGATCATGAGACATGTGAGCCCGTGTTTTATTATTGCAAATTGCCTTTTGACATAGAGCAACGGGAGGTGATTATTTGCGATCCTATGCTGGCAACCGGAGGTAGCGCTTCAGATGCAATACGTATGTTAAAAGAGAAAAATTGTTCGACTATTCGTTTAATGTGCCTTGTCGCAGCGCCTGAAGGGATAAACAGGGTACAGAAAAACCATCCGGATGTGGATATTTATACAGCTTCTTATGATGAGGGATTGGATGAACATGCATATATACTTCCCGGACTGGGAGATGCAGGAGACCGTATTTTTGGAACGAAATAAGCGATACATATTTACTTCATTTCGTAAAGTGAGCTATGTTTAATTTCAACATCGAATAACATATTTAATATTTGAATCATTTATATCATGGGCGAACAACGACGAATTATTCAGGTTGATGAGAGAGTGTCTTTGCTGAAAGGTATTCCTTTGAGAGTATTCAGCACACTTTTGCCATGTTCAGCGCATCTGTTCTGGCATCGTGGCTTTTTGGGATTAATGCGGCAATCGTATTGCTGATGAATGGTATTGGTACGCTGATTTTTATTGCTATTACTAAAGGTAAATCGCCAGCCTATCTTGGTTCGAGTTTTGCTTTTTTATCCCCAACTTTTATTTTATTAGCCAACCCCGGTTACGGCTATCAGTATGCTCTCGGCGGATTCGTTATTACGGGATTAATTTTCTGCGCTGTAGCCATTATGATAAAATTTGCAGGTACAAAGTGGATTAATATCGTTCTTCCTCCGGCAGCAATGGGACCTGTAGTCGCGCTTATTGGTCTTGAACTGGCTGGTACGGCGGCTCAAAACGGGGGGCTTGTTTTGAGTGAGAATTATACTGCTTTGAACTCGGCGAAAACATCGGTATAATGGCTGTTACAAAAGTATATAGTGTGTGGGTTATAGGAGGAGCTGCGGTGATTTCAATCATATTGGCGTTTTTTGCTCCTGCATCGGCGTTAATAAATTCTATTCCGGGACCTGTAATGGGAGGCGTCAGCTTTTTACTTTACGGAATGATCGGAACTTCGGGAATACGTCTGATTGTCGATAAAAAGGTCAATTATGCCAAAGCCCGTAATCTGACGATGACGGCCATTGTTTTTGTTGTCGGATTATCCGGCGCGTACATTCAATTAGGCGATGTAAAGCTGACGGGAATGTGTCTTGCAACTATTATTGGAATGTTGTTGGGAGGATTGTTTTATCTGGTTGATAGCCTTGGTATTGTCAATGATACGGATGAACCGTCGGAAATCGTTTGATTTGTAAATATATTATGGTATCGTTATCTTTTGCCAAAGAGCAGAAGATAGGCCGCATTTCAGCAATGGAAAAGAAAGCTTATTTTCTCTTGCCATTGCGTTAGATTTGTACTATCTTCATTCAAGAAAAAATGAAGACAGGCTGCGTTTCAGCAATAAAAATAAGCCAGCTTATTTTGTATTGCTCTCAACTTAGCGCTAACTTTATTCAGGAAATGAAGACAGGCTGCGTTTCGGCAATAAAAATAAGCCAGACTTATTTTGTATTGCTCTCAACTTAGCGCTAACTTCTATATAAGAAATCTATTTCTTATTTTGTTTTTTCATTATTCAACGAATAATGGTAACTTTGCACTTTCTTAAATAAAAAATTATGGCATTAAAATGTGGTATTGTTGGGCTTCCGAATGTTGGGAAGTCTACGTTATTCAATTGTTTGTCGAATGCGAAAGCACAGGCGGCGAATTTTCCTTTTTGTACGATAGAACCGAATGTTGGCGTAATTACCGTTCCCGACGAACGTCTTAATAAATTAGCCGAAATCATACATCCTGAACGTATTGTACCGACTACGGTTGAGATTGTCGATATAGCCGGCCTGGCGAAGGGGGCAAGTAAAGGCGAAGGACTTGGAAATAAGTTTCTTGCAAATATACGCGAGACGGATGCGATTATTCATGTTTTGCGCTGTTTTGATGATCCCAATGTAGTACATGTTGACGGAAGCGTCGACCCTGTGCGCGATAAAGAAATCGTTGATACGGAACTCCAGATAAAAGACCTTGAAACGGTGGACGCCCGTATCTCCAAAGTGCAAAAACAGGCTCAGACGGGAGGAGATAAACAGGCTAAACAGATATATGAAGTCCTTGTAAAGTTTAAAGAAGCGCTGGAGCAGGGGAAAAATGCCCGCACCGTTGAATTCGATACGAAAGATGACCGGCGGATTGCGTATGAACTGTTTTTACTTACGAATAAACCGGTTTTATATGTTTGCAATGTCGACGAAGCCAGCGCGGCCAGTAGTAATGATTATGTTGAAAAAGTGCGTGAAGCGGTGAAATCGGAGCAGGCCGAAATTTTAGTTGTCGCAGCCAAGATAGAAGGCGAGATTGCGGAATTGGAGACTTATGAAGAACGTGAAATGTTTCTCGATGAAATCGGCTTGAGCGAGTCTGGTGTGAACCGTTTGATTAAAGCCGCCTATCGACTGCTTGACCTTGAAACGTTCCTTACCGCCGGAGCGCAGGAAGTACGGGCCTGGACATATCGCAAAGGAAGTAAAGCGCCACAGTGTGCAGGCGTTATTCATACAGACTTCGAAAAAGGCTTTATACGAGCTGAAGTCATCAAGTTTGACGATTATATCGGCTATGGATCCGAAGCAGCCGTAAAAGAGGCCGGAAAGATGAACGTCGAAGGAAAAGACTATGTCGTACAGGATGGCGATATCATGCATTTTCGTTTCAATGTATAAATAAAAAAATGACCGCATTCATACGAAGCGGTCATTTTTTTCTGATATGGAAAATTTTTATTTTCTGATACCTAATTCTTTGATAATAGCACGGTAACGTTCGATATCTACGCGGGTTAAGTAATCCAGTAAACGACGACGTTTACCTACTAACATTTTCAATGAACGTGAAGTGTTATAATCCTTGTGATTTTTTTTCAGATGTTCCGTTAAGTGATTGATACGAAACGTGAACAACGCGATTTGGCTCTCCGG
>JAIROL010000022.1 GCA_031257565.1 Tannerella sp.
CTTAGCCCTGCTAAGCCTCTTTTGTACATTATCAGCAAAATTAACCCGAAAAATATTTTTCCCCAAATTATCTAACTGTTTATTTTTCAATAACTATTTTTTTTACGCCGAATCGCTGTCCTTTTGGAGGAATAAATTACAAATATAGTAATTCAATTATTACACTTTCTTTTTTCTTTGTTGTTATACTGCACGCGGCATGGTTTTGTGATATGTCGGCAGGAAGCAGAAAGCAGGAAGCAGAAAGCAGAAAGCAGGAAGCAGGAGGCCGTCGGAAGATGGCGTTACAAACCGCCCTGTGGTTCTTATTTGCTTTTCTGCTTTCTGCTTTTTATCTCGCAAGTTTATCCCGAGCAAAGTATATCTGCGACTTTTCGAATAATAACACACAATCTTTTTGTTTTACGTTACAAACATAGTATCTTTGTAATCCTAATTACTAAAAAAGATATAGCTATGGATTTGTTTGATCAGATAAGTGCAGATATAAAGTCTGCAATGTTGGCGAAAGAGAAAGTGAAATTAGAAGCGCTCCGCAATGTAAAGAAGTATTTTCTGGAAGCTAAAACCGCGCCGGGCGCAAATGATACGTTAACAGATGATGCAGCATTAAAGATCATCCGGAAACTGGTAAAACAGGGCAAAGATTCTGCTCAGATATACGCTGAACAAAATCGTCCGGAACTTGCGGAAGCGGAACTTGAACAGGTTCGCGTATTAGAAACTTATTTGCCGAAACAACTGTCTGTTGAAGAACTTGAAACCGAATTAAAGAAAATAATCGCAGAAGCAGGCGCATCCGGACCACAGGATATGGGTAAGGCGATGGGTGCGGCGACAAAAGCTTTATCCGGAAAAGCTGAAGGACGTATTATTTCGGAACTATTGAAGCGTTTACTCGCCTGATTATTATTTGTTTGTGTGTTTTGCCTCCTGTTTTAAAGGAGGCAGGCGCTCTTAATATCCTTACTTCTTTTGGCTCATGAATAGACGAATACAGAAAATTCAACAAATGATTTCGAAATGATTTCCTTCATCGGGTGCCTTATTTTTTTAATAGCAGGCTATTTTATTTATGGTAGTCTGATGGAGCGTATTTTTGGCGCGGACCCCAATCGTCCGACGCCGGCATTTGCACAATCGGATGGCGTGGATTATGTCCCTATGCCCTGGTGGCGCGTGTTTCTTATACAATTTCTGAATATTGCCGGACTTGGCCCTATTTTTGGAGCTATTATGGGCGTGATGTTCGGTCCGGCCGCTTTTTTATGGATTGTTCTCGGGACAATATTCGGCGGGGCTGTGCATGATTATTTTTCAGGGATGATGTCCATGCGTGAGGGAGGAGCGAGTCTTCCGGAGTTGGTAGGGAAAGAACTGGGTAAGTATATCAAGTTTTTTATGCGCCTGTTTTCATTATTGCTGATGATATTGGTTGGCGCCGTATTTGTATCCGGACCGGCAGGCCTGCTTGCAGGTATGACGTCCGGCATAAGCGTATTTGTGTGGACTGGAGTTATATTTATATATTATATGTTAGCGACATTGTTACCTGTCGATAAGTTGATCGGCCGGCTTTATCCGGTCTTCGGATTTGCTTTGTTGTTTATGGCGGTTGGAATCCTCTGTGCATTATTTATTCATCATGCTCCTATTCCCGAGTTTACGGAAGGTATTATCAACCGGCATCCGAATAAAAGCCTGCATCTCTTTCCGATGATGTTTGTGAGTATAGCCTGTGGCGCCATATCAGGTTTTCATGCGACTCAATCGCCGATAATGGCGCGTTGTATAAAAAATGAGAAATATGGTCGTCGTTGTTTTTACGGAGCGATGGTCGCGGAAGGTGTAGTAGCTCTTGTATGGGCGGCTGCGGCTTCCTCCTTTTTCGGATCTTCGGATGGTCTCCGGATATATGTTGCAGAATTACCTGCCACTGCCAATAAAGCGGCGGAAGTCGTTAATCTTATTTCCAAAGACTGGCTGGGGGTCGTTGGCGGATTTCTTGCTTTATTAGGGGTGGTAGCTGCGCCAATCACATCCGGCGATACGGCTCTTCGTTCGGCGCGGCTTATTGCCGCTGATTTTTTGCGTATCGATCAAAAGCCGATCAGTAAGCGGTTGATGATCTCCATTCCTATCTTCATTCTTACATTTGTTATTCTGCAAATGAATTTCGATATTTTATGGCGCTATTTCGCCTGGTGTAACCAGACATTGGCTGTTTTTACACTTTGGGCCATCACCGTTTATCTGTGCCGGAAGAAAAAACGATACATTGTGTCTTTGATACCGGCTGTTTTTATGACACAGGTTTGTTCAACGTATATACTGGTTGCCCTGCGACCGGAAGGTCTTGGTTTATCATACCCGATATCCATGGCTGCCGGAGCGGTTATTACAGTCATGCCGGTCATCTGCTTTTTTGTTTGGAAAAGAAAAATTTTAAAAAAACCAAACATATGCAATCCATAGTTAAATCTAAAAAAATATTCATCCTTTTGCAATTATTCCGCTTGGTTATCCGTTAGAAAAAAGTGAGGCAAAAGATAAATTTGACGCGTCGAGGATTCATTATGACAAATGGCGAGTTGTTCGGAATGATATTTTTTTTTGTATTCTATTAAACTTTGTACTATATTTGTAGTCTTTGTGATGAACATACATCAAAAAGACAAACTTACTTGAAATTGTATGAGCATATCGATACGTTCATTAAATAAAAAGTATCCCAATGGTAATCATGCCCTGAAAAACGTCGACATGGAGATACCAACGGGGATGTTTGGTTTGCTGGGGCCGAATGGAGCGGGCAAGTCTACGCTTATGCGCATACTGGTCGCTTTAATGGAACCGACGTCGGGCGAAGTCAATGTGTTCGGGTATAATTTGCTGAAACAACGTAAGGAGGTTCGTAAGATGCTTGGCTACCTGCCTCAGGACTTTCGCTTTTTTGCCAAATATAAAACCTATGAATTTCTTGACTACGCGGCGCGTCTTTCCGGAATGAATAACGGTAAACAGCGTCGCCAGGCAGTTGACGCTATGCTCGAAAGCGTAGGGTTGTTTGACGTCAGGGAACGTTATGCAAACAAGCTTTCCGGCGGAATGAAGCGTCGTCTGGGAATTGCCCAGGCCTTGATTCATCATCCGAAACTTATCATTGTCGACGAACCGACTACCGGACTGGATCCGGAAGAACGTATTCGTTTTCGGAACCTTCTTGCGGAAATCAGCGAGAAAGAGGTAACCATCATTCTTTCAACTCACATTGTCGGCGATATATCAAGTACATGCAATTGTATGGCGCTGATGAATAAAGGCGAAGTCGCTTTTTTCGGTTCACCGCAGGATATGTTGAAGGAAGCGGAAAGCAAAGTGTGGAGAATGAAAGTAAGCGGGGACGATTTGCCTCTTGTAGACAAAAAGTATCCGGTTATATCGACGATACCCTCCGGTACGGGTTGGGAAGTACAGGTAGTAGCAGAT
>JAIROL010000016.1 GCA_031257565.1 Tannerella sp.
GGCAATCAGGGCGCAAAGTATTACTTTTGTAATATGAAACGAACATGTAAAACGGCTAACGCCAAAGAGTTATGAACATTTGTGAGTTCCATGTTTCCTTAATGTTAAAAAATAAATAATGTACACATGAAACGAACATGTAAAACGGCTTGCGCCAAAGAGTTATGAACATGCTGTGAGTTCTATGTTACCAAAATGTTAAAAAATAAATAATGTACACATGAAACGAACATGCAAAACGGCTTGCGCCAAAGAGTTATGAACATTTGTGAGTTCTATGTTACCTTAGTGTTAAAAATTAAATAATGTACACATGAAACGAACATGCAAAACGGCTTGCGCCAAAGAGTTATGAACATACTGTGAGTTCCATGTTACCGAAATGTTAAAAATTAAAAAATGTACACATGAAACGAACATGTAAAACGGCTTGCGCCAGAGATTTATGAACATTTGTGAGTTCTATGTTTCCTTAATGTTAAAAATTAAACAATGTACACATGAAACGAACATGCAAAACGGCTTGCGCCAAAGAGTTATGAACATGCTGTGAGTTCTATGTTACCGAAATGTTAAAAATTAAATAATGTACACATGAAAAATAAAAATATATTCGATTATTTGAAGCACGCATGTTTACTGATTGTGCTGATGTATACCGCTTCATGCGGCGATGACTGGTTTGAAAAGGAACCAAAAAATATTGTTACCGAAGAACAAGTCTGGAATGATCCGGAACAGATCTTAGCCGTGCTGGCTAATTTATATGACCGGTTGCCTACTTTATCCGGTTTTTCCGGAGATATGAATCTCAATGCCAATTTTGACGACGCTTCGTGGTCGGGCAGCGGAAACGGCGCCAATCAAATGGCATCTTACGGATATGATTTTGCGCGATACTGGGATTACGCACTTATTCGCGACATCAATCTGGCGCTGGAAAATATAGCTGCTTACAGCGCTTTTCCCGAAGCCGACAAGAAACAGTATAATGCCGAATTTCGGTTTATACGCGCCTTTGTTTATTTTGAACTGGTGAAGCGGATGGGCGGAACGCCTTTGGTGACAGAGCCGTTGGTCTATGATTTCAGCGGCAATCCCGATTATTTGCAGATTCCTCGCTCCAAAGAAGCGGAAATTTATGACTTTATCGCGTCCGAAACGGATGCCGTAAAAGATGCATTGGGCAACGACGGCAATGCCACCCGCGCCAATAAATATACGGCTCTGGCGCTGAAAAGTCGCGCCATGCTGTATGCCGGCTCCATCGCCAAATACAACAACCTGATGCCGGCGCCGATTGCCACTTCCGGAGGAGAAGTCGGTATTCCGGCCAACCGTGCCGGTGAATATTACCAGAAGTCGCTCGAAGCTTCGAAGCAGATCATCGAAAGCGGACAGTACCGGCTTTTTAAAGAAAACGCGGACCTTGGCGCTAACTTCTACGATATACTGGTGACGGAATCAGTAAATCCGGAAATGATCTTTGCGGAAGACTTCAACACTTCAAAGAAACATTACTGGACGTTTAACAATATCGCGCGCGGCGCAAGAGAAAGCGATAATGGAGCCTCGTTCGTCACCCCATCCCTGAACCTTGTGGAGGCATTCGATTATCTGGACGGTTCGTCCGGTGTCCTGAAAAACAAAACGCCTGATGGAAACGATTATATCTATTATGATCATATTTCGGATATTTTTGCCGGTAAGGACGCCCGCCTGTATGGTACGGTGGTCTATCCCGGCACAAAATTCAGGGGCTTGGATGTCGTATTACAAGCCGGCGTCAAAGAATGGAACGGATCAGATTATGAGACGATTGAAGGCAGTGCGTTCGGAACGTTTTATACGGATGGCGGCGTGCTGGTCGGGACTTCCGGGCCGCACCGCACCGCAGAACTTGTGAGCAATACCGGATTTAACCTGCGAAAAATGGTCAGCGAAGCAACCGGCGCAAGCGACCAGGTCACGCTTTCGCAGAATTGGTGGCCCTGGTTCCGCCTGGGCGAAATCTACCTGAACGCAGCTGAAGCAGCCTTTGAACTGGGACTGCCCGAAGCGAAAGACTATGTCAACACGCTACGCGAACGCGCCGGTTTCCCGCCAAACAGTATTCAAACCCTGACGACGGACATCCTCAGAAACGAACGTCGCGTGGAACTTGCTTTTGAAGATCATCGCTATTTTGACCTCAAACGCTGGCGCATCGCGCACGAACTCTGGACCGGCGACCGTAATAATCCCAGTGATATGATGTATGCGCTGTATCCTTACCGTATTGTGGGCGGGGTTCACGACGGCAAATACGTATTTGAAAAATTAGTGGCGCCGCGTTTTACCGTTCCGCGTTATTTCCGGATGGGAAATTATTATTCTTCAATTGCGACGGATGTATTGACAAACAATCCGAAAATTATACCGAATCCATTTCATTAATATTAAAATCAAAATGATATGAAAAAGATAATATTTTTTGTGACGGCTTTTTTATGTACGGTTTTGACGGGGTGCGAGTACGATAATTACGAAGCGCCGAAGTCTATCCTTTCGGGAAAGGTGACGTATCAAAACGAACCGGTAGGCGTGCGTTCCAATGCTACGCAATTAGAACTGTGGCAGGACGGTTACGCCCTGAGCGCGAAGATCGCCGTGTCGATCAATCAGGAGGGCAACTATTCCGCCTGTCTTTTCGACGGCGCATACAAGTTAGTGCGGCTTGCAGGCGCTCCCTGGGAAAACCTGACGGATACGATTCCCGTAATGGTGAAGGGGAATACGGTAGTGGATGTGCCGGTCACGCCCTATTTCATTATCCGGAACGCCGCCTTTCGGAAAGACGGCGACAAGATCGCGGCCACGTTTACGATAGAGAAAGTCAGCTCTTCCGCGAATCTGAGCCTGGCGAGGCTGTATCTGGGGAAAACGATTATTACCGATCAGAACAATAATGTGGCAAATGCGACGTTGAATGTTGCAGATATAACACTCGGACAGACGGTTTCGCTGTCGGTTCCCATTTCGGCAAATATCGCGTCGGCCGATTATTTGTTTGCACGGGTGGGCGTACAGACAGTCGGCGTCGGTGAACTGTATTATACGGAATCGCATAAAATTGATTTGAAATAGCGTAAATCATCAGGGGCAGGGGGTACCGTTGAACTCCCCCCCCTAATAATTAATTATGAAGAAAATAATTGTTTTGTTTTTTTGTTCCTTTTTGCCGGCGATGAGTGTACCGGCTCAGAATATGGTTGCAGAACAGCCGAATATCCATCCGCTCGAACTGGAGTTTCAGCGGCTGGCGGTTCGGCGGTTTATCTTTTCCAACAACATCAACCTCTCGGAGTTTGTTCCGTCGGAGATTGTTGCGTTTGAATCCATGCACCCCGCGTTTGCCGTTTCCGGCGATAATAAAGCTCTTTGCGACACAACATTCAAACCACAACTGAAAAACGGGAAACTGATTCTCGACGCCTCGTCTGGAAAGTCGCCCGCCTGTTTCTATGTGGGAAGCGTCAATTCTTATGCTACTTACGACTTAGATATTGAATCCGTTCAAACTTCCGGCGATGAAACGGCGGAAACGGGAATCGACCTTGCTCAATACGGCTTACGTAACCGCATACAGGCGATTGCCCGCTCCGGAAAAGAAAAAGGCATCTACCTGCGCGTATGGCAGGATGCAAAGATTGTGAAAGAACAGCAGTATGCAGACGCCCTACCCGAATGTCCGTTCAAACTGCTCGTTCAGTTATGCGGGCGCGTCATGGGCATTTTCACCGAAAAAGACGGTGTAACGACTTATCACGGACATCTTGACGAGACAGTATCCGGCGGTTATCACTTCGGCGAAGCGCTGGATTTTAGGAATACGGAAACAAACCGGCGCTGCTCGTTTAACGTTGTATCCAACCTGAAAGGAAAAACCGTTATCAACGGAGCAAGGTCTTACCTTTCGGCAGGAATGGGACAGGCCGATATTCGCGCCGTTTCGTACGAAGATCTGACGCCATACATGGAAGAAGGGCGATTATGGTTTACGTTTTCCTGTCGGGGAATTGGGTTGCATCATTCAAGTCAGGGAGTATTAAGCCTTGATCCTTCGGTTTTTGACGTGCGTTTTGAGGGAATGATTGTTTTTGATTTTGGAGACGGATTATTGCGTAATTCTGTCGGAGCTCATCTGTTTTACGACCGCAAAGCAAAGGAATGGCGCGCTTATTCGTGTGATTTCGGTGGCAGCAGAAACCACGAAGGACGCTCGGAAAGTCATTTGTTTACGGCGCAAAGTACGAAAGACCCTCGACGGGGTTATTCCGTAATGAAAGCCGAATTGATTGCCAACAGCAAACTGCCCGGACACCACGAAGACCCCTGTATTTTTTATGACGCAGACGCAGGAAAATGGCGATTGCTCACAAGTTCGTTCAGGAATAACAATATAGAAGCCCGCATGTTTGAGTCGGATGCATGGGACGGGGTATTTGCCGAAATAGCGCCCGCCATCCTGCGCAATGCGACTGGCACGGTGATTCAAAAAATCGGAAATGTTTATTATTGCCTGATGGGCGGCGCAGGCGAAAACTTACGGGTACACTCCTATCCCGATTTAAAGTTTCTTGGTTTTCTGAACCTTGATTTGCAACCGCACTGGCCCAAACCTGCCGCCAGGGTATGGGCGCAGGTTGTTCCGCTACCGGAAGGTTATCCTCGCCGGTATGTTTTACTGACGATGGACAGGCCGAATTTCCCCGGTATAAAAGGTCCGACTTGGAGTTATGGCGCGATGTATTTTTACGGCGCAAATCCGAAGGATTAGTTTTATTCTGCGTTAATCAGCGTAATATTGCATCATTATTCTGAAGAAAGAATGGACTATCATTCTATTAGTAATAGTAAAATGCTTCTATTGGTTATTGACTTTGTAACTTTGCCAAAGAATACAAGAGTAAAACAGAAGTAATGGAAGCCATCTCCAACCTTAACCCGATTTTAACATCTTTACGCCTTTTTTATGGGGTAAAAATGACAAGTTGGGTTAAACTTCAAACAGACAAATCCAAAAATGAGAAAAAAAGCCGTAGTCCCCCATGAATAAAATCTGACGATTGTAATTGTCTGAATACAAGATGTTTACATCTCTACGCGCGGCAAGTTGGGTTAAAACTTGCATATTTTGAGGGTTTTTTGTACCTTAGCAGAAAAAAAACAGGAGGCCTAAACCTCCTTTTTTAGGGGGGAAGCCCCCCCCCGGAAAAACTGGTTAATGTACTAAATATGAATAAGATAGCATGGGCTTAGCCCTGCTAAGCCTCTTTTGTACATTATCAGCAAATTTAACCCGAAAAATATTTTTTCCCAAATTATCTAACTGTCTATTTTTCAATAACTATTTTTTTACGCCGAATCGCTGAAAAAAGATTGCGGATTTAAGGAGTATCGAAAAAATATTTATCTTTGCAACGATTTTCAAGCAGAGTTTTAACGGACTTCGGCTTTGCATGAAAATCAAAACAGGAAAAATGTAATTTTAGAAGTCCTCTATATTTTATGAAAACAATTAAATTTATTTCTAAGTTAGATTTGATGAGATCGAAAGAGATATTCCATTTTTTCATGTTCGTTATAATATTTATAGCTTTATTGATATTAACAACTTGTAGTTTAAATGAAATAGTATCAGAATCTGAAGATAAATCAAGTGTACAAAATATAGAACTTGACAGATTATGGTTTTCTGACGAAAACGACTTGTTGTCTAATATATGAAGAGCAAGAAACTAATAAAACGATTGATTTTAAAAATCTTTTAACAGTTATTCCTAAAAACGAATTGAAAATATATTCACTAAGTGAGGATGTTTTGATTGATTATTATACTGTATTAGGTTATGACACCCTTATTCCAAATCAAAATTTTGCAAAACTATTTAATAAACATGGAGAGTTGGAGGTCGGAGATTGGATTGTTAAAGTAACTCCGAATGGAACATACAAATTTAAGAAAACAGTTGAAGTCGAGTTTTATGACCTTTATCTCAAAAATCCGACGATGAAAGGGCTACAAATAGATTCTGAGACTTATCAAATAACTAACGATATTTTGTTTTACGATACATTCAAAGCGGATGATTCATTTTATACTGAAGTAGAAACCTTCTCAGATTCAGAACAGGAATCCTCCACACTTTATGTTTCTACTAGATCAATAGGCGCTCAACCTGATTTCAATTCTTTCACAACGTTTTCTGCAGATAGACATACAATTGTGGGTGGATGGATTCAAAGTCTTATAGGCGCTAAAAAAAACCATACCTTAAAATATCAAACCAACTCTAATAGGAGGCTTAATGGTAGTTTTTATTCATACAACTACGGAGTATATGTGGAGAATGGAGTTGAAGGATATACTGAAAAGAAAAACTGGATTGGATGGTCAGAAACAAAATCTGACGAATTGAGAGTTGGATGGAAAGATGTTCTTTTGACAACAACTATGGATAAAAGCTCAAGTGAATTAATTAAAGGGCTAAAACAATATAATGCATCGCCTATCCAATATATGGATATTCCGGGCACAATGTATAAGATGAACCTTAAAACACTTACAATCCCAGGTTATGATGCATCTTCATGGGAAAATAATATTGGAAAAGGAGTAAAAGCAGGAATAGAATTCCTTAAGAAGAAATATGACAGTAAAAATCAATCTGAAATAGAAACGGCGCAAGCATTATTGATTGCTGCAGATAAAACTTATTACATTATCATAAAGAATGAAAATGTTGTAAAATATAATTGTAAGAAATATGTTCATATATTTGGCAAACAACCTAAATTTATGATTGTAATTAATCCGTTTAGTTTTATTGCTTCTATTACCCAGACAGTAGTTCAATCTACTGAACTTAATGCGCCAACAATTAAAAAAGGTGAAATTTATGTATGCGCAAAATTCGGAAACGAATGGCAAGGTATGAAAATTATTAAACAATAAATCAAATAATATTTATCATGAGGAAACTATTATTTACAGTTGCCATGTGCGGCCTGATAAGTTTGTTCAATGGACTGAAAGCCCAAAAGAGATTTGGGCTTTCAGGAGGTTATGACAGAACCTCTTTATTGGGTTCCTCTAAGGCAAATTTCATAAATGGTTTCCATATTGGAGCCACTTATGACTTGAAGAATTTTGGTGAAAAATGGTATATGCAGACAGGTCTATTATTCACAAATGGCGGCTGGTCATACGATGATCACAAAGTTTCGGTTTTAGGTATCGTTGAAACGAACATTAAAGATTTCACTGTAAAGATGTATTTTATTGAAATGCCTTTTAACATGTCTTTTCGTTTGCCGGTTGGAGAACATAAATTATTACTGAATATAGGCCCTTATATAAGATATGGTATATCCGGGAAAGCAAAGTACAATAATGACGAAAGCAGTCAAGAATACAATGCTTTTGATGAAAATGCAAATAATAGATTTGAAATAGGTTCCAATATCGGACTGGGATTCGCAATTAAAAATAAATATCTTATAAATGCTGCATATCAGATAGCTGGAACACAAGCTGAAAAAGCTATAGTCAACACTTATAGTATGCGATATCGACTTGGTATTGGTTATTTGTTTTAAAGAATGAATAAGATTTTATTTATAATATTTTTGACAGGGATCGGTTTTTCAACTGAAGCTAAGAAAATAGGCAAAAAGAATAATTTTGCAACAGGCATTTCTGGCGGTTTTAGTAACAGCGTGAATGACGACCCTTTTGCAGTCTTTTTTCACTTAGGTTATGAAAGAATCATAGGCGAACCTATAAAAGAAGGTTTTTTTTATGCTTTAGAACTGAGGTTTAGGCCAGGTTTGTTATTAAGCTCATATGATGATAGTCCTGTTGATCCTGATATTCTGAAATATAATAACAAATTATTAGGAATTTCTATTGCATTTCGCCCAAACTTGGAAATAGATGATAACTTATTTCTATACATAGAAGGTGAAACCGGATATATGTATCAATCTCTTGATATAAAGCTAAGGCAGCTAAACGAATACTCTTCATCTCCTTATACCGGTAATACCCTTGACTTCATGTATGGAGTACAAATAGG
>JAIROL010000021.1 GCA_031257565.1 Tannerella sp.
TCGGGTAATGATTTCCTGAGGTTGCCTCCCGCTTTTCTGTTTTTATTATTGTGTCGATATTATCAAGCGTGGTAACACTTTTAAACGATATATGGTATCATTTTAGAGCGATCCCGAAACCAAAGAGTTATGAACATTTGTGAGTTCTATGTTACCGAAATGTTAAAAAATAAAAATGTACACATGAATAATCGTAAAAAATAAAAATATGTCAGCAACAAAAGTAACATTGCGAAAAAATTGTATTACTACTTTTTTAATCTTTAATTTCAGCCTGTTTTTATTTGCAAAATATTATTATTACGGTAGTGTCTCAAATTTGTTGATATTATTTCGTATATTATTTATAATAAGATATATAATCCTCATGATTATACAATCCATGACACTACTTATTATTCCTCCGAACAAAATGAATTTTTGAGAATTTTATAAAAATTATATTGCTAAAATATAATTATATATATTTTTCCAATAAAAATATTGAATGATATCAATTGTATTATTTTATTATTATATTTGCGCCGATTTTTCACAAGAGTTTTAATGGGATTCCGGCTCTGTGTAAAAGTCAAAATAAACATAGCAGGTTTTTAGGGATTCCTATTAGCTGTTTTAAAATTCAAAACAGCTTCTAATTAAAAAATAAAGAAGATGAATAAAATGAAGAAATTAGTAGCAGTAATTGCACTTTGCATCATCACTAATGGAGTGATATTTGCTCAAACGGGTGAAGAAAAACAGGCGGTATTTCAGTTTGGTTTTGTTCCGCCGCTAAGTACAAATGGGTTATATGCCTCCCAGTATACCAATGGGGCTTCCTTAAATGTCCTGTTGGGCATATCCAAAAATGAAACCGGATTTGCTTTGGGCGGCATTGCGAATGTGATAACGAATAATGCAAACGGATTGCAAATAGCCGGACTGTATAATATTATCGGCAATGACGGAAAAGGAGCGTTAATTGCCGGTTTGTTCAATACCGTCGGGAAGAATCACAATGGTTTACAAATGGCGGGATTGTGGAATCGTTCGGAAACTGTTACCGGCATGCAAATAGCCGGATTGTGGAACAGGGCAAAGGATGTCGCCGGCATGCAAATCGCAGGGCTGGTCAATGTGGCGCGGCATGTATCCGGCATCCAGATTGCCGGTATAGTGAATATTGCAGAAGACAGCGACTGCCCGATAGGTCTGATTAACCTGATAAAAAACGGAGAGAAAGGGGTTGCCATCACTTACAGCGAAACAGGCAGCGCGGTAGTCTCGTTCCGTTCGGGAGGGGAAATTACGTATGGGATTATAGGGGTGGGTTACAATCATAAATCCAAACCTGTATTTGAAGGCGGTGTTGGAGTGCATATCAATTTGACGCCCTGGTTGAGGATCAATCAGGAGATTGTAAGTGAAGCGATTGGAATTTCATTAAAAGGAAAAGATGTGACATGGAAATCAGGCTATTCTCTTTTACCGGCATTCAGGATTGCTCCTCATCTCGAGATTTTCGGGGGACCTGGCATCCATTATGTGCAAACTCGAAACATGTACGATGCAAAACTGTTTCCGTCTCATTCCCTGTGGAAAAAGCATGGCGCATCCAAACTTCAGCAGGTGTATGTAGGTTATCAAATAGGCGTTCAATATAGATTTTGAATTTGTAAGCGGCATAATCCCCCAAAGCGGTAGTCGGTACCCCAATGGAGCGGTTTGCAAATAACCTGAAAGAGAAACTTAATGGTGATATTCAGGGGATTGAATCATCCGAAACAGGATATTTTCAACAAATCGGCCGGTATGGTAAAATTCTTATGGGGAATTAAATACTTAGGAGCTGTCAATAATAAATATATTAATTATATTTGCAATAAATTATCATATAGCAAATTAATATAAAGATAAGATATATTTATTATTAGACAGCTCCTCTGTATATATGTGGGATGGTTCTGGGGGAGTAGCAGGTAAACAGTCATATAGTCGTTGGAGCAAAATAAGAAAATAGAAGATTATGATATTACGGGAATTGAGAAGACATCAATGGAAAGCTTTCAGGCGGCATACGATGTTTGAGCGGAATGTGGCGCTGAAAATATTGCGGTAGCTTCTAAATGTGCGCAAAAATCCATATAAAAAAACTATTTATCCATAATTTTCAGAATTTCTAACCGTAAATTTGCCAAATAAAAACACAAAATTATATTATTTATGAAAAACAGATTTATGAAAGAAAAGTTTGGCATATTTTTAACATTTATTTTCATGCCCTCATCATTTTCTTCATGCATGGATAATAGTAATATGACGGATTTAAATCCTGTGCTTCCAACGAATATTGCCGGCGACGATTCCGGTGATTCGGACGGGCGATCGGGTTCTTCGGGTGATCAAACGGCTAAATTTCCCTCTTTTCCGGGTGAGGGAATCGCTTTTCCGGGCGCTGAAGGTTATGGCAGGAAAGCGGCAGGCGGTCGTGAAAACGGCGAGATCTATCATGTTACCAATTTAAATGATGCGGGGAAAGGCTCTTTCCGCGACGCGGTAAGCAAGTCGTACCGAATCATTGTATTTGATGTAGCCGGCATCATCCGCCTGGGTTCCGATCCGGTTGTGCTGAAAAGCAATCAAACCATACTGGGGCAAACGGCTCCCGGAGACGGCATCGTACTTTACGGTGGACGTGTTTCGGCCTCCGGAGCGAACAATACCATTGTCCGTTACCTGCGCATACGCATGGGGGCCGCCTATTCCAAGCAAGCAGACGCCTGCGGTATCGCTAACGGATCGGACATTATCTTCGACCATTGCTCCATTACATGGGGAAAAGATGAAAACTTTTCCGTCAACAGTGATGGAAAAGGGGTGAGGCCGCACAACATCACTATCCAAAATTCCATCATCGGGCAAGGATTACAAAACCACTCCTGCGGCGGCTTGATTCAAACCGACGAAACGGAAGGCGTAACTATCTACCGTAATCTTTATATCGACAACAAAACCCGGAATCCAAAGGTAAAAGGCTTGAACCAGTTTGTAAACAATGTGCTTTATAATTGGGGAAACGGCGCGGCATACAACATGGGCGGAGAATCGGAAGGCGCCTCCGAAACAACGATAGAAAACAACTATTTTATCGTAGGCGAAGGCGGCAACTGGATGGACGACGGAACAGGCGCTATTGTGTTCAGCTATGTAAATCCCTCGCGTCCGTTTACCGGGGGCAATGCTTTGTTCAGAACCTTTTTCTCAGGTAATTATTATGACAAAAACAAAGACGGCGTATTGAACGGCATCGAAATAACCCCGGAAAACTGGAATGAAAATTGCAGCGGCAACCCAACTTTCCTGCCGGAACGCTCCTCTCTTCATCCGACAATATCAGGGATATCTTCTGCAAAAAACGCTTACGATTGGATTGTGAAGAATGTAGGCGCAAGTCTTCCTGCACGCGATGAGGTAGATACCTATTTAATAAGCGAATTAACTTCTTTAGGTACAAAAGGCGTTATTATCCGGAATGAAACAAAAACCGAACAATTTCCCCTGGGCGGGCCTGGCCTTATTGCCCACGGAGAAAAAGCTCTTGATTCGGATAACGACGGCATCCCCGACGCCTTTGAAATCAAATGGAACTTGGATAAAGACGATCCGTCGGACGCCACAAAGATTGCCTCCAACGGATATTCTAATATTGAAAATTATACGTTCTCCCTGGAATTTCCCGAATATTATTAATTTATTGTGAGTCAAATGAATTAAAATATAAATTTTGTATCATTCATTATAAAAATTAGATTACCATGAAAAATGCATGTATTTTATATATCAAAGGATATATAAATAATGTAATTATGAAAACCATGCCTATTGTGTTGCTTGTATCTTTCTGTTTTTGCGCTTGTGAAGACCGGATGCAAGAACACTACGAAATACCCGCCTGGCTGAAAGGAAGCGCCTGGAAAGTACTTGAAGACAGAGGCAACTTTTCGATTTTCCTGAAAGGTGTGGAACTTGCCGGCTATAAGTCGATGCTGGAAGGCAAAAGCATTCTTACCGTAATGGCGCCCGACGATGCGGCTTTTACGAAGTACCTGAGTGAAAACAATTATCCCGATATCAGTGAAATGAGCCGGGACGAACTGAATAAGCTGATAGGGTTTCATCTGCTGTATTATTCTTACAATAAAGAAAGAATGGTGAATTTTCGTCCGGAAGGCGACGGAATTGCAGATAAAGACAAAGACGTGAACGCCGGATTGTATTACAAGTTCAGGACCAGAAGCGCGAATGCGGCGACATCAGAAATCGACCGACAGACAGGTAAGCATGTTACGGTTTACCATTTGGAACGCTTCCTCCCGGTATTCTCTTACCGTTTTTTTGCAACAAAAGAAATCGACGCCAAAGCAAACTATGAATATTTTTATCCAAACTCTGTTTGGACGGGCGATGACGGATTCAATGTATCGAACGCTTCAGTAACCGAATACGGAATCATCGCCGATAATGGCTTTATCTACCTTGTAGATAAAGTATTGCATCCTCTCGAAACTATTTATACAGAATTGGAAAAACGCGACAACTATTTGAATTTCTTCAATTTGTACGATAATTACAGCGCCTATGAATACGATGCCACCTTGTCCGGCGATTATGGAAAAGCAATCGGCGCCGATTCACTGTACCTCCACAGGCACGGGTCTTCATTACCGCCCATCGCCATGGAATGGCCGGTATCTTCCTACCAGGCTGTCAATCTTCTGTCTTCCGTTTCTTACAGTGTATTTGCCCCGTCCAACAATGCTTTAAACGCTTTCTTTGAAAGATTCTGGGAAAAAGGCGACTATGAATCCCTGTGGAGCATAGACCCCCTGGTCATGAAACACTTGATGAATCAGTTCGTGTATGGCGGCTCTATTGTATTTCCCGAAGAAATAACCTCCGGGAAGATAAAAAACAGTTATGGCGTCCCTTTCAACTTCGATCCGGCAAAAGTTACCGACAAAGCCATTTGCATCAACGGGAATTTTTACGGCATGGACGAGATAAATACGCCTCCCTTGTTTGCTTCGGTAGCAGGCCCCGCTTTCAGAGACAAAAAGCGTGCCGGATATTTGTACATGCTGGACGGATCCGGTTTACTCAATGCATACGTATCCAACAATGCGGAATTTACCCTGTTGATTCCAAATGACAGCGTCATGAATGAAAACGGTATCTTCCTTAATTCATACACAACAGATAATGTGCTGGAAGAAGAAACAGCCGACGGATTAGCCCCCCTCAGCAGCAGCAAGATGCAGGCGATTGTGAATATGCACACCGTTCTCGGTAAAACAGAACTGAAACATGCCGGAACACAAGTTTGTGCGACGCAATCTGCTTTTAATTATTGGTATATAAAGGATGGAGCTATTGCGAATAACGTATTCTTCAACAACCTGCTCAATCCCGATTATACGGGAACCCCCTTTGTACCTTTCAGGGAATTAACCAATGAAGGAAACGCCTGGAGCAACGGCAGGGCTTATGAATACGACAGCAAAGCAGGTTTGTTCCTGGCGGATGACTCCGATGGCTTGATTTACGCCTTGGCGGTTTGTAACGACTCGCGTTATCCCTATTACGAATTTGCCCAATTGCTGAAAAAAGCCGGACTGGTATTGGAAACAACGATTCCCATGTTGCAAGGTTCCCGTTTTGTGGCATTTATCCCGACAAACGAAGCGATCAAGGCTGCTGCGGGAAATATCCCGGAAAATACCACACAGCTCCGGAACTACCTGGAATCATATTTCCTGCGTTCGATAGAAAACGTGTTTACAAACTATCCCTATCCGGGTTCGACATTCAGGAGCAACGCCTATACCACGCCAAACGGCAAGAAAATAAATTATACCGATTCGGGAGTAAACTTGAGTGTAGAATTGGATGGAAGCGGCGTAAAAGCGAATGTAAATTCCCGGTATGATTTTTTCCCTTTTGCTTTCCACGATGGATGTTTTCATTTAATTAACACAACTTTTTGAAAAAGCGAATTTGACAAATGATGAAAATAGTAAGATACATAATTCTCTCATTCCTCCTGTGGGGAGCGAATGAAGCGTTTGCGCAGTCGCATGTGCTGTCCGGCAAAATTACCGAGATGACAGACGGCAAAGTAGATGCCGTTATCGGGGTGAATATCAATATCGTCAATTCCCAGAATCGCTCCCTCGGCGGCACGATTTCCGATATAGACGGTAATTACAAATTGCAGATTCCTGCCAATGAGAAAAATATGACTTTGGTTTACTCGTATGTAGGCATGAAAACCAGGAAAATTAAATATACCGGACAGAAAGTCTTGGATGTGCGCCTGGAAACAAATGTGGAAGAACTGGCGGAAGTGGTTGTCAGTTCACGGCGCATTGAACGAAACGATATGGGTATCAGTCACCGGGAAGCGGTCACTGCAACCCAGAAAATCAAAATGGAAGAATTGGTGGAAGTAACACCTGTAACTTCGCTCGAAGAAGCCTTGCAAGGACACCTGGGAGGGGTGGATATTATTGTCGGCGGAGGCGACCCCGGCGCACGCAGCTCCATCCGCATCCGGGGTACGAGTACGCTGAACGCCTCGGCAGAACCCTTGATTGTCATCGACGGTGTGCCTTATTCGACCGACATTGACGAAGATTTCGATTTCTCGACGGCTAACAACGAAGATTTAGGCGCTTTATTAAACATCGCTCCAACCGACATTGAATCGGTGGAAGTATTAAAAGATGCTGCGGCTACCGCTATTTGGGGTACTAAAGGATCAAACGGTGTTTTGGTGATTACTACCAAAAAAGGAGCCGGTGGAAAAACCAACTTCTCGTTTTCTTCCAAATATTCCGTAAAGTCTGAGCCTCGAACCATTCCGATGCTGGACGGTAGCCAGTACTCCGCTATGATACAGGAGGCCATCTGGAACAGCGCCAATTATATCGGCTTGAATAATACTTCCAATAAATACCTGACGTACTTATATAATACGCCTGAAATCGGTTACAACCCCGAATGGACATATTTTAAGGAATACAACCAAAATACAGACTGGCTCGACGAAGTACGGCAAACGGCAAAAACCTATGACAACAACTTTTCCATGAGCGGCGGCGGAGAAAAAGCAACCTATCGTTTCTCTCTGGGCTACTTGTCGGAAGGAAGTACTACGATCGGCGCTTGGCTGAATCGCTTGAATACGGCGCTAACCATTAGCTACCGGTTTTCTGACAATCTGAATTTCGGCGCGGATTTTTCTTATTCCCAATCCGATAAAAAATCAGACTGGGCGGGAAATCTGCGTTCTGAAGCTTTCCGTAAAATGCCGAACAAATCGCCTTACTGGATAGATGAAAACGGGAATCGTACCTCGCAGTACTTTTCCTATCAAACCAATGATTTTGAAGGCGTATTTGACGCCTCGGGCAAGAAAAACTATAATCCGGTAGCTATGGCGTACGAAAGCCTCAACAACTCTGTGCCGCGCGAAGGAAAAATCACTTTCCGCATGGATTATAACCTGTTGCAAGGACTTACTTATAAAGCCTGGGCATCCATCAACATGCGCACGACTAAAAACCGCAAATTCCTGCCGCAGGTAGCCACAGGCGTCGTTTGGACCGATGCGTATGCCAACCAGAGTACGGATGCCGTTTCCGACCTGATGTCCCTGCAAACGGAGAACAAATTGCAGTACATTACGACTGTGGAAAGAAAACATCAACTGATTGTTACGGCCTTAATAAGAACTTCTCAGACGCAGAACTCAAATTATACCAGCACAACTTCGGGCAACGCTTCGTCGGGACTTTCCGACCCGATCATCGGCAGTATGGTGGAAAATATTGGCTCCGGTGAATCGGAAGTGCGCAGCGTATCGAGTATCGGCTTACTGAACTATACCTTGCTTGATCGTTACGTCCTGCAAACGTCATTGACCATGGAGGGCAATTCGGCGATGGGCAAAGCAAACCGAATGGGATATTTTCCAACCGTGGGTCTCTCCTGGAATATTCACAACGAACCATGGCTGCTCAATACCGCGCCATGGCTGGAAGAAGCCAAAATCCGCCTTAGCTTGGGACAAAGCGGAAAAGCGCCCAGTGGCGCCTCTCTCTATCTGGGCGCCTTCAGCTCGCTGGGCGATTATATGAATATGCCTGCTGTATATCCGGTCAGAATGCAATTGGATAAACTGAAATGGGAAACTTCCACGGAATATAACCTGGGGGTGGATATAGGCTTTTTCTCCGGAAATTTGCGCTTTACATTCGACTATTATCAAAAATATATTAACGACTTGCTGCAAAAAGACGTCAATATTCCCACAACCACCGGTTATACAAATATTAAATATTTTAATTCGGGAAAACTGAATAACAAAGGATGGGAATTTCGTACCGACGTCGTATTGTATCAAAAAAAGGATTGGCGAATAGGCGCTTACGTCAATTTCAGCCGCAATATCAATGAAATTACGGAATTGCCGGATAATATGAACCAGGAAAACTACACTTTCAAAAACGGCGAGTACGCCATTCGAGTAGAAGAAGGGCGACCCATCGGCTCGTTCTACGGGTACCGTTATCTGGGCGTTTACCAGAACAAAGAAGCGACTTATGCACAAGACAAGGAAGGAAGCGTCATGAACGACATCGGGGGAAATCCCATTGTGATGAAAAACGGAACGGCTACGGTTTATCCGGGAGACGCCCGGTATGAGGATATCAACCACGACGGCGTAATTAACGAATACGACATTGTTTATCTCGGCAATTACATGCCCATCGTCATCGGTGGATCCGGAATTTCCGTTAAATACAAGCAGTTCACCCTGAACGGATTCTTTCATGGCCGCTTCGGGCAGAAAATTATTAACGGCGTGCGCATTTCAAACGAAGCGATGTACAATCAAAACAACCAGAGTACGGCAGTACTCCGGCGCTGGCGTAACGAAGGCGACGATACGGATATTCCGCGTGCCTTGTACAATGAGGGTTTCAACTACCTGGGATCCGACCGCTTCGTGGAAGACGCCTCCTATCTACGCCTGAAATCCCTGTCGCTGACTTATACCGTTCCTTCAAAACTCAGCAGGAAATGGGGATTCAACAAAATGAATGTCTTCATAACGGGATATGATTTACTTACATGGACAAATTATACAGGGCAAGACCCCGAAGTGTCTATACCGAGCAAAGCAACCGCTTTGGCTAAAGACAACGCCAATACGCCTTGTCCGATTCGATTTTCTTGTGGCATTAACTTAAATTTCTGAAAGATTCGTATGAAAAAAACAGTTTTTATATGCCTGATTGCAGGCGGCCTCTTGTCTAACGCCTGTAGCGACTGGCTTGATATATTGCCGAAAAACGAACAGGTAACAGCCGATTATTGGAAAGCAAAAGAGGATGTGGAAGCCATGATTGCTTCCGGATATTATTATATGTGCGCTACAACGACTTACCTGATCGACTGGGGCGAATTGCGCGGATCTTCTATTTTTGCTTACAATTCACTGGAAAAAGGAAAATTGCAGAATTTTCAGTTGACCGCTTCTTCTTCCCTTTGCAAATGGAACGTGTTTTATCAAGTGATCAACATGGCTAATTCCGTGATTAAATATGCGCCGGATGTGCGGGAAATAGATGAAACCTATTCGGAAGCAGCTATGAGATCGCACCAGGCGGAAGCCTATTTCATGCGTGCATTGATGTATTTCTATTTAGTTCGCAATTTCAAGGAAACGCCTTTGGTTCTGGAACCTTACGTCGATGATTCTGCCCCCTATAAAATCGCCAAAGTTTCGGAAGAACAAATCATCGCCCGGATTAAAGCCGATATTAAAACTGCGCTTGATTCGGGAGCCGCCAAAGAATTTTACGGCGACGACGAATGGAACGGAGCTAACAAAGGAAGAATTACCCAATGGGCGCTCTATGCTTTAATGGCCGACGTCTGCCTGTGGTCGGAAGATTACGACAACTGCATCGTTTATGCCGATTACTTGATCAACGCAACAGCCAGCTGGCGGCCGGTATTCATGTTGGTTCCCGAACAATGGTTTACCATCTTTTATCCGGGTAACAGCAATGAATCCATATTCGAATTTAATTGGGATGCAGCCACTTACGGAACAACATCCGGAAGCCCTTCCAACTATTTCACCGTAGCCGCCAGTGGCGAATACCAGTATTCTCCCGCTATGATAGAGCGCCTGGAAGCAGAAACTCAAGAAGTTATACTGGAAGGAAGAAAACAGGTCAGAACTCTCTGGGGCGCTTACGTTGTTCCGGCCGAAGGATCGGATGCACGATGCATCTGGAAATATCAAGGTCAGGGAATAGACATGCTTACGGCGACAAGAACGTCCAAAGACGCCAATTATATCATTTACCGCATGGCAGATGTAATGCTGATGAAAGCGGAAGCCTTAATATGGAAAGGAACAGATTCCTGGCCTGAAGCTTTGAACATCATTAATCAAATTCGCAACCGGTCATATCTGAATAATTTGGATATAAGTTTGGACGAAACGGACGAACAGGGCTTGCTGGAAGTCTTGTTAAACGAAAGGGATATCGAACTGGCTGCCGAAGGAAAACGATGGTACGACCTGCTCCGCTTTGGAAAAAGCAAAAACTATAAGTACAAGTCGATATTCATCGAAATGATTGTCGAAAACAACTCGTCGGTCAATGACTCTTGGATCCGTTCGACGCTGAAAAATGATTATGCCTGGTATTTACCTGTTTCCCAAGACGAAATTGAAGTAAACGACTTGCTCGAACAGAATCCTTATTATCAAGTTACAAATAAATAAACAAGATGATCATGAAACACATTAAAAAATTAATCCTGCCGGTTGTGGTAATGCTGCTTGCAACAGGATCGTGCAACGATCCGTATGCTGATTTTACGTACCAGATATATGATGTGAATCCGGTTTCCAGCTATTTGGAAACACGAACGGATGTTTTTTCGGAATGGATAGCCGTATTAAAGTATGCCGATTTGTTCAACGCTGTAAATCAAGCAACTCAATCGTTTACCGTATTTGTTCCGGATAACGAGGCTGTATGGGCGTTTTACAAGCGAAAAGGCGTCAATTCCATACAGGAACTCGGAAAAGAGTATGCTTATAATCTGGCTTGCTATCATATTATCGGTGATTCCATCAGCTTAGACGAATTTATCGTTGGCGGGAAATTGGCAAACAGAACGTTTTCCGATGATTACCTTACGGTAACTTTTGACGAAAATTCTACTGAAGGAGGCGGGTTCAATTCCATCTATATCAACAAAGAAGCAAGAGTAACGGAAACAGCCATAGGCGTTTCCAACGGATATGTTTATGTCCTGGACGCCGTGCTTAGCCCGCTGATAGAGACAGTTTACAAACGCATCAGCGAAGCCGGCGAATACGGAATATTCAAAGAAGCCCTTGATTTAACTGCGTGGGGCGATAGCTTGAATGTCATTTACGATGTAATCAAAGAACCTGACGGCGCTACCCGGCAACAGAAACGGGATTATACGATCCTGGCTGTTTCCGACGAAACTTTCCGCAAAGCCGGAATATCCTCCATGCAGGACCTGGTTGCCACGCTGGGCGCAGGCAGCGATTATATCAACGTCGAGAACGAACTCTTCCGTTATGTGGCCTATCACATCATCAAGGGCAATTATTCCCTTTTCGATTTATACTCTTTTGAGAACAATGCAAAAAAGCGATTGTGGGGTACTATGGCTGATGCTGTCATCGAAATTTCCCTGGAAGACGACAACAATTTTTATATCAATTACGCCGGCGATGACGTAAAGGCGCAGCTGATAGACAACGCTTCCGACGTGCAGGCAAAAAACGGCGTCATGCACGTCTTAGACGGTTATTTACCTGTCTGGCAATCCGAAATCCCTGTTGTCGTCTATTTTGATTTCTGCAATTATCCCGAAGTCGCCTCTTATATCAAGTCGAACGGAACGGAAGGGCAAACCTATCAGGCCGAAACGCCAAGTACCGAATACCGGACAAATATCAGCAAACTGTCTTGTTACAACGTGGAAATCGGTCCGACAGGACCGGCATCGCTTGAATCGTACAACCACGTGGATTATTTTACGGTGAAAGCCAGCAGCAACTGGACAAAATGCCTGAATAAAGATCAGATGATCCTGAACATCGGCTATATGGGAGCTATTTCAATGCAAACGCCGGTACTTATCAAGGGAAAATATAAAGTCACCCTCTATTTCTGTTACGCTACAACCATGGATTTTATCCGGAAACAAACCAGCGGAAGCAACGGAGGACAAATGCAGTTCTCTTTCGACGACGAAAATAAAATAATAATATCGCCTTATACAACGGTTTCCGCTAATACGCTGGATTTGTATAACTCCGTTATATACGACGAATTACAATTTGACAAAACGTCTGCACACACGTTGAAGATATCCATAATGGATCCTTCGGCAAGTTCGCAGGCTAAATACCGTATCCAATTAGATTACCTGTTATTTGAACCAATTATTAATTAATAAATAAAAAAATACTTATATGGAAACTCTGAAATATTTATTATCAGCTATAATCGTGGCAAGCGTCCTGTATGCTTGCTCCAACGAGTGGGATACGCATTATGCCCGGGAAGAACAAATCGTGGACAACGATAATGTTACCATGGTTAACTTTCCGGCAATCGAGTATTTGAAATCGGAAAAATCGCTCAGCTTGATGTATAACCTGTTTGAAGAAACAGGAGTCATCAAAGAAATGAATGAAAAAGACCAGTTGTTTACCATTTTCGTGGTTAACGACGGCGCAGCAGCCATTTCGACCAACGACAGGCAATACCTGGCTCAATCGCATATAGCCGACGTAGCCCTTTCTCCGGCAAACTTGTTCGACGGATTGCGCGTGATGGTTTGGAACGGCAAATACCTCAATGTAACAAAAGTGGAAAATGACGAAAAAGAATACGACATCACTTTCAACGGGAAAAAAGTACTTAAAATAACGCGGGCTTCAAATGCTTATATCTACGAGTTGGAAACTTATATCGATTCCCCGAAATCTTTGTATGAAATCATTTCGGGACTTGACGAAGACTATTCCATTTTCCGCGAAATGATACTTTCCAGAAATGAGAATACTTTCGATAAAACGGCAAGTATCCCGATAGGCGTGGACAATACCGGCAACACCCTGTACGACTCGGTATTTACCGTCACCAATCCCTATTTTGCATCGCAAGGGTTTGACATACTGTCGGAATCGCTGACTGCTACCATGCTGATACCGTCCAACAATGTGGTAACCCAGGCTTTGAACACAGCGCACAGCTACTTGCAGAGTACGGGACTTCAGCGTGCCGATAGCATTCTGGAAAACTGGATATTTCAATCGGTTTTCTTCGATAAGAAATATACCAGGCAAGATTTTGAGAAGAATACGGATTTGACTTCCATCTTCAGCAAGAAATGGAGAACTACTGTGCAGGAAGTTGATTTGGATAATCCTGTTTCCATGAGCAACGGCGTGGCTTATTTCGTAAATTATATGAGAATCCCAACCAACGTACTGATCTATCGCATTAAGGATTACATGAAATGGTACGAATTTCTAAACGACGAGCAAAAAGCGGAATATTTTGTCACAGACAACCTGACTTTCAACAAACTGAATACCGACGTTACGGCATGGTCGGGATGGCCTGCCGGCGGTTTTCCGACAATTGAAAACCGGATATTGATGTATAATCTTACCGACCCTGCTACCGAAGAATTTATGCTGGACTTTAAACCGATCCGGTGCAAAAGCAATGGCGACGGGACTTATACGGTTACCCGCTATTCAATACCTCCCGGAGAATATGACCTTTGTCTGGGATTCAAGCAATATAAAAGCGGTACGAGTCCGGGCAATATGGAGATTTCTTTCAATGGTGAATATGTCGGAACGGTCACCGCAGCCGACTTGGCAACCACGACTTACCACTACGACCGCGGCGGACAAGGTTACCCTGAAGGATATGACGTAAGTAAAGCTACCGACAGTAAAAAATCCAATTACGATCGTGATGGAGGAAAAATTGGAGTTGTAACCATCAACGGAGATGATGCGCTTCCCATTTCGATAACTTTCCGCGGCACGGCTGTTAAAAACGGGACAACCTGTTTCCACCATTGGTGCCTGCGTCCGACGTCCAATTGTTATTAAATTGAGAAACAAATTGTATTGTATGAAAAAAAAGCAAAATATACTTATAGCTCTCTTGCTGTTTCTATTTGCCGTTACGCTGTACGGACAGGAAGCGCAAAATATCAGGGGAAAAATTCTCACATCGCATAACAAGCCTTTGGAAGGCGCTATTGTGACCGTGCAGGGCGGAGAAAATGTAAGCACAGGAAAAGAGGGTGATTTTCAGTTGCCTGTAAATGAAGATGCTCAATGGATCTCCGTATGGGCGGCGGGATATTATTCCGTAACGCAATTGATTAACAGCCGCTCCGATATTGTTGTCATGATGATACCGGAAAACCGGTATAAATATAATGAATCGGCGGCGCTTCCATTTCGCATGGAAGCAGCAAGGCCCGATTATACTTCGGCTGTCAACATAGCGAAAAAAGATTTTACCCCTGGAAGCATGAAAATCGACCGCGCCTTGTCCGGGCAAGTAGCCGGTTTGCAAATGACGCGGAACAGCGGCATGCCCGGAGAAGGCAGCTATTTTAATTTACGCGGTACACGGTCGTTCGTGGGGGAAAATGCACCTTTAGTCGTGATTAACGGCGTTCCCTATTTGTTCGATAACAGGGAATCCCAGTTAATTAACGGTTTGTCGAGAAATATTTTCCAGGCATACAATATTGAAGATATTCAGAATATTACCGTCTTGAAAGGCGCCGAAGCCTCGATCTACGGCTCTATGGGTTCTAATGGCGTTATCCTGATTGAAACGGACGGCGCAGCTTCCGACGACCTGAATACCAAAATCAGCTTTTACGGACAATACGGAAGTGTCTGGAACGATAAACGGATGCCTTTGCTTTCGGGAACGGCATATAAATCTTACCTCTCCGATGCCGGAATGTCTTATTTCGATAATATGCAGAATTTCTTTACTGATTTTCCTTTCCTGAATAACCCCGGCGGTAAATACTCTTATTTGTACAACAACAATACCGACTGGCAGGATTATATCTACAAAAGGGGATTTGTAACCGATAACCTGTTCCGCGTGGAAGGCGGCGATGCCATCGCAAAGTACGACATGTCGCTGGGATACGCCACCGAAGATGGACTGCTCAAAAATACAATCTCGCAACGCTATCATACACAACTGAACACCAATATTTTGATTAGCAAGCAGGTGGAAATTTTCACTACAGTCGGCCTGGCCTACCTGGACGGAAAATACCAGGAACAAGGCATGATTAATCAAACAAATCCGATATTGGCGGCTTATTCGCGTGCACCACTCTTAAGCCCTTTCAAAAAAGATATTAACGGGAATATATTGACTGCGTTTTCTCCTTATTATTATGGAAACAGCGCCAATATGGACTTTGCCGTGAGCAATCCCCTGGCCATTATCAATACGCTGGATGCCCGTAACCGCCAGTACGACGTAAACGTGAAAGCCGGGATTACCTGCAAGCCGATTACCGATTGGACGATTACCGCAACGTTTGGCCTGTATTACAATTACAACAACGAACACTTGTTTGTGCCGGGTACTTCGGATGAAGCTATTCTTCCTTTCTTTGACCAGTATGGCGAATCAAAGAATACGGTAAAAGAAGGTGTGGGAGAAACCTTGAATTTTTACTATAATCTGAATAGCCGTTATAAAAAAGTCTTTGAAGGTATTCATGCCTTAAATATAACAGGCGGCATGCAGGCGGTTATTACTAAAAACGAGTATGATGCCGGTAGCGGACGGAATACAGCCAACGACTTTTACCAGGTTTTAGGCAATACTCAGGCTATTGGACGTTACTTTTACGGCTACCTGGAAAAATGGAATTGGATAAACTGCTACGTTCATGCCGATTATACGTTTAGGGAAATGCTTATGGCTTCTATCAACGCCGGTTACGACGCCTCTTCTTCAACGGGAAGTTACGGCAAGCATTTTTTCATTTATCCTTCCGCGGGGTTGACATGGCTGGGAAAAGGCTGGTTGCCGTTAAACAATTCTACGCTGGTAAACCGCCTGAATGTTCGTGCGGAATATGGAACAACAGGCAACAGCCGCTTCTCCTCCAATTACGGTAAGTTTTATTATCAAAGCCTGCCTTACCAGGCGATTTCGGGTATCGTACGCGCCAATATTTCCAATACGAACCTGAAACCCGAAAAAAATACCCAATGGAATATCGGATTAGATATGAGCCTGATTCATAATCGGCTGGATATTTCGCTGGATTATTACAACAGCTTGGCGTCGGACGTTATTTTTGCTGTGCCCCAATCTTCCGTTTACGGTTCCGAACCCTATTTCGACAACTGCGGTGAAATAGAAAACAAGGGATTTGAAGCATCTATACAGGCATCTTTAATTCGCACGCATGATTTTGAATGGATTATCGGCGGGAATATCGCACAAAATAAAGGAAAAATAAAATCCTTGAGGGGAATAGATCAATTACTTACAAAATACATCGACGGCGCACAATTGCTTACTCGAGTCGGGGAAGATCCCTGTCAATTCTACGGTTACCAGGTTTTGGGCGTATTCTCTACGGAAGCGGAAGCGGAAAGCGCCGCACTGGTAAACAAAAAAGGACAAAACTTTCAAGCGGGCGACATACATTATTTAGATATCAATAATGACCACCGGATCAACGACAAAGACCGGGTAAGCTTAGGAAGTGCGGCGCCGGATTTTTTCGGCGGATTTTTCAGCCGTATCAGTTATAAATCTTTTGCCTTGTCCGCCGAATTTACCTATTCACAAGGAAATATGGCTTACAATGCAGTAAGGCGCGATTTGGAATCGCTTTCCACGCTCGGTAACCAAAGTATTGCAGTAGTCAACCGGTGGAATCTGGAAGGACAGCAAACCAATATGCCTCGCGCACAGTGGGGCGATCCGATGGGTAACAGCGATTTTTCTTCCCGATGGATTGAAGATGCTTCTTATCTGCGGATGAAAAACATTACGCTCAGTTTCAGTTTCGACAAAAAGATTTTGAACTTCTTTCGTGCAGGTACACTTTATGTTACAGGAGAAAATTTGCTGACAGTCACGAAATACTTGGGCTTAGACCCCGAATTTTCCTATTCATACAGCAATTCCATGCAAGGATTCGATTATGCAAAACTGATGCAGCCTAAATCTGTTAAATTAGGCGTTAATTTGAAATTTTAAACACAATGAAAAAGAATATTTTGAAATATGCCTCGCTTTGCCTTTGCCTCGCACTCTGCTCTTGCAATGATTTCCTGCGAGTAGAAACAGACAACATATTAGATCACAACAAATATATTGATGAGGAAAGCGAAATGTACGCCGGCTATATCGGCATTATGACGAAAGTTCAGGCCATTGGCGACAAAGCCGTTTACCTTACGGATACCCGCGGAGAAATGCTGCAGCCGACCCGGAATACGCCCAACGAACTGTACAGCCTATACAATTACGAAACGGATTTGACAGGAAATACCTACGCCGACCCTGCAGGATATTACGACGTCATTATTGCCTGCAACGATTACCTGCTCAAATTGTACGACTACAAGCAAAAGAATCTTTCCATCGTCAATTTAGACCATTACAACGCGCTCGTCAGCTGTGCCTTGCGGGTAAAAGCCTGGACTTATCTTACACTGGGTAAGATTTACGGGCAAGCGGTCTGGATGGATGACCCTTTACGGGAAATAAAAGATTTGACGCAATTCCCTGTTAAAAACCTCGACGAAATTGTCATCGCTTGTAAAGACCTGTTGAGTAAAGGATTTGATGGAATCAATGGGAAAATTACCATGTCGTGGAAAGAATGGCTCGACCCTGATACCGATCTCAGCAGCAGTATTTATCGCTATTGGGATTGCATGACTCCCGAATATTTTCCGCTGTATGCCGAATTGTGCTTATGGAGCGGCAATTACAAGGAAGCCAAAAATACGCTCCTGTCAGCCATGAATGACAAATTCGGAAGCACAAACAGCAATTCCGTCGATTGGCTGAGAAATGCCGATAACATGGAATATGCAAGAATTTGGAACTCCGCCAATCCGTATCGTCCTGAAACCGTATCCGCCATTATTTACGATTATACCCAAAATCAGTCCAACAGCCTGCTGAAACATCTCGGTACGGAGTATCCGAACGAATACTTGCTTGCCCCTTCCGATTCGGGCATGTATCGTTTTTCCGATCCTGCCTTCAACAATTTGGGCGGCGCTTCTTCCGATACCCGAAAAAACGCTACATTCAAGCAGGACGGCAAGGGAGATTATTATATCTGCAAGTATCGCCCGAATGCGAATGTGCGTGCAAATCCATACCAGGACGACGTACATATCTATATTTACAGGGCAGGTGAATTATATTTCATGCTTGCCGAAGCATTGAACAACTTGGGAGAATATGAATCGGCATTCGAATTGATTAATCAGGGAATCAGTTATTATTTCCCCAGCGGAAACGTAAGCTTAGACGGATTCACTGATGCATGGACAACCAAAACGCTCACCGGAACAAGAACTTATGCCGATCGCGGCGTCAGGGGCGTATTCGGTTTAGGCGATCGCACGTTCTTGAAAGGAACTGTTTCGGAAGAGAAAACAAAAGCCAATGACTTGGCGATTTTGGATGAAATGCTGCTTGAATTTTCTTGTGAAGGAAAGATTTATCCGGCAATGATTCGCATAGCAAAAAGATACGGCGACTACAACATAATCGCCGACCGCGTTTGTCCGAAATACAGCGATCCGGAAAGTATCCGCTCAAAGATTTTATCGGGCGGCTACTATATACCCTGGGATTTAAAAACCAAATAATCTCAGACTTCCTGACCTCTGGGGAAATCAATCTGTCGCCAAATCAATGTCGTTTAATTAAGAGAAAAGATATACATAATTGATTCAAAGAAAGTTAAATCAAAAAAAGTATTCGGGAAATTTGGAGTTATGCTCTATTATGCGTACTTTTACAGCATATAATTAATGGGGGTAACCCAAGTGAGAACCAAAAAAACGAACTGTATCATTACCGCCGGAATGAAGAAGAGGCCTATAAACTGCTCAAAAGCAGAATGGATATGGAGGACTTTTCGGGAAAGACGGCGATATCGGTAAAACAGGATTTTCATGCC
>JAIROL010000153.1 GCA_031257565.1 Tannerella sp.
CCAAAGAGAAAGCCGAAACAGTCAGGAAAAGTAATAAAGCAGGTTTGACAGTAGAAACCATTGCCGACATCACCGGTCTGACGATAGAAGAAATAAATGCAATCTTAAACGGCAAAGCATAGTAGAGGCTGAAAAATTCCCCGTTGTTCCGCGCTTGACAAAAATTCGGTTGTCCAAAGTCATTTTTATTATTCTACGCTTTTTTTCTTTTTTTTTTAGAGTACCTGAGCAGTTACAAATAAAGATGTTATATACTAAATATTAATAATTCAATCTCCTGAATTCAGCTGCAATTCTAAAAAATCATTATCTTTACGCGATTAATTTTAAATTGGAGTTGAGGATGGAAAGCGTAAGGCGCGTAATCTTATTATCTGTAGTACTGTCATGGTGTGTCTTTTTTGTTGATGCAGAGAGGCGTCCGGTTATCGGTATATCCGATATGCATAAGGATGGAACGAGCGCCGCCGTTCCGCGTTCGTATGTGGATGCAGTTTTGCTGACCGGCGGTATACCTGTGGTTGTTCCCTTAATGAATGATGATGAGAAGATGATTGAGTTATTGAATTCTTTGGACGGGATTATTTTCACGGGGGGAGAAGATTTTGATCCTGTCTATTATAATGAGCGGCCGATTCCGCAGATGGGAAAAATAAATGCCCTCCGGGATAAATTTGATCTGAAACTACTTCGTCTGGCAACCGAACGGGGTATTCCCGTATTAGGCATTTGCCGTGGAATTCAACTTATTAATATAGCATACGGAGGATCATTGTATCAGGATTTATCCGCCCAATATTATGATAGCAGCATCAGTCACCGTCAGAAACAGTTGAAGGAAGAGACTTCGCACGCTGTAATTGTTGAAGACAATACGATTTTTGCCGATATAGTAAGGGACAGGATGTTAATGGTAAACAGTTCGCATCATCAGGCGATAAAAGATGTTGCCAAAGGATTTAGCGTGGCCGGAAAATCGCCGGACAAAATTGTTGAAGTAATAGAAAAAATTGATGATGAGAACTGGATTTTGGGGGTTCAGTTTCACCCGGAAGTTCGCGTAACAAGAGATCATGCAATGCGCAGGATTTTTCAGCGTTTTGTCGATGAAGCAGGAAATCAGGAAAAACCGGACCGGGAAATGAAAACCGTATCAGTATCAAGGATGCAAACTGAGAATGAGACTCCGCGTGCAACTCCGGTTAAACATGAACCGGCGCCGCAGATTGTTTATAAATCTGTGACTGATACGCAATTCATCTACAAATTTGTTCGGGATACGCAATTTATACGGATGCCGGCTGATACGGTCTATATATCCGTTCCCGATAAGCAGGTTGTATATGTTCCGGATACAGTTTATATATCTACTTCGGATACGATCTACATCTCTGTTCCGGAAATGAAGGTTTCGGTTTCCGATGCGCCGAAATCCGTACCGCCCGCAGATACATTAAAACCGGAAACTGTTAAATCGGTATCTGATACGCTTATATATACTTCCGAAACCTCTGCTACCACTCCTGTTGTGGAAAAGAAGAAAGACGAAGAGAAAAAGGACGCCAGGAGGGAAAAGAGGGAAGCCGAAGAAAAGGAAAAACAATACCGAAAGGAACTGCTCGAAAAGGCTAAGCAGAAAAAGAAAGAATTGAAAGAGAAAGAACTGCAGAAAAAGAAAGAACAGAAAGAACTGGAAGAAAAGGAAAAATTCGCAAAAAAAGAGGCGAGTGAAAAAGAAAAACAATTTCAGCGGGAGCAAAAAGAAAATGCGAAATTGGATAAAAAAGAACTGAAAGAGCGGGAAAAGCAAGAAAAGGAAAAACAGAAAAAACCGGAACAGAAATAAGGGTAGCGTAAATTAAACTGTGTCAACGTTTATTTTTCTCGAAATAAGGTCTTTATCTGTTAAAAAGTTCTATGGTCAGTTTTACGCCAAAGTCATTGAATTTTCCGTTTTTATTACTGACAAATGCGCCAAAATCAAAGATATGAGTTCCTATTCCGTATCCTGTTTCAATGTAAGGGTTAAGGCGAGTCATTGTCAGAATACCTAAATATAATCTTTCATTGAGAATGTAAGGTACGCGTTTAAATATGTATGGAACCAGCAGAAATGGAGCTTCATACGTTAAGTTGGCGCGCAAATATTCTCTGGATGAGTTATACCAGCGTCTGTCCAGAATCTGAAACGTTCCCCCGATATCGTCATTCCAGCCTGAAGGAAGATTATTTTTTTCAAAATTTCTGAAATCCACAAAGAACATGTCTTTTTTATTTGTAAATGCCCCGGCTCCGGCCCGGTAATACAGGGTTTGCAAATATCCGAATGGAACAATGTGCTGCATATCGATTTCCAATCTTTCGAACTCGCTGGAATTTTTGGATACTCCTTTTATCCCGCGCTCATAATCAAATGAAAAAGTCGGCCATTTTGAATATAAATTTATTTTCCTGTTTTCGGCTCTATAATAATATTGCATCGGAGTCCACGAAACTTTTATCCGTGGAGCGAAACCGACGTATTTATTTCTGAATTTATCTTCGTATCCATTTCTGATTTCAACGGGTAAATCATCAGGCTTGTCAAAATCCGATTTTTCTATAGCCGAACGACGATGCATGGAGAATCCGGCGTCGACAGTTAGCCCGTTAGAAACCTCAATGCTATGGAAGAAGTCTACATAAAAATCGCGAAAATAATCTAAATGTATTTTATTAAAATCAAAAATACTATCCGGGATCTCTTTTAATTCATCAATGATTTCACTATTATAAATACGGTTTCCGTTTCCGATATTGAGCGTAAAAGTCGCCCTTTTTTCAGGAAAATATTCAAATTTTGCCGGCATGCGCCAGTAAAATTCATTGTAGTTGAAATTATATCCTGCCATTGGGGTTATGTTCAACAATTTGTTTTTGCTGAACATTCGTTGATAACGTATTCTTTGCTTGTATGAAAGCCCGTCTTTACCGCTGTAGCTTAACAAAAACGGGTTTAATAAAGGAGAAAAACGCATTTTTCCTATTTGAGGAGAGTTGATGGAGTAACTTCCGACAAGAAGATCTCCGACGTCGTCCCAAAATACGCTTCTTTTGTTTTTCTCATTGTTTTCGATACTTATATTTCCTTTTTCAACATAATATTTTTCATAGATACTTTCCTCTTTTTCTGTCAGGGGAAAAGGGCGAAGTTTTGCAAAATAACAACTGTCGGCAAGTATATATACAGAAGTATCGCTTCTTAAAGTAAAAGACCGGGTCAGGTCATATTTGCTTTTATCATTCTCTTTATTTACATCTTTTTCGGATAGTTTTACGGATTTGTAATTCATATCAATTGTGAAATGTCCCTCAAAAACATTTCCGAGAAGATGAAAAGACATGTCGGAATCAAATCTTACCGGAAGAAGATCTTCCGGATGGGCGTCGCTCTTTCCCATTTGTACTTTATTTGTATAATTCTGATACTCGGAACGCCCTTTGAATTTGAATTCATCGATTTTCCATGTGCTGTCGCATATAATCATATAGCCTTCGAGAAACTTATAGCTATTATATTTTGGAGTAAATGACAGATGATATAAGTACCTGTTGTTTTCGTCATAATACGTTGAATCTATTTTGTATTCGTAATATTTTTTTGCATTTTGCGATAACGGCGACACTAATTTCACATTGAAAACGGAATTATCATAAATGTTTATATCAAATTTGTCAAAAACATCATTATTAAAGCCTTTTGGTTTGTCTATCGTGCTATGATACGCTATGATTTTTCTGTCAAATATATCCGGCGCCGTATAATGTAATTCACTGTATGATTCCGTTATATATTCTTTTATCCCCTTTTTCAATTTGAACATGGAAGGGATGTAGTTGATGAGAATGTTACTTTTTTTAATATTTATATATCCTTTGGTATATAAATTCGCAGTATATTCCTCGATTAAATTTTTGTATACCGGGGCCGTTTCTATTATCATGTCGATTATATAATCCAAGGAATGTTCGGGAGGTATCTTTCTTTCGTCGAGTAAAGAGTCTGTAGCTTTACCTTTTGCAAACTGGCAAAGAAAAAAAGTAACAGATAATATGTATATGAATTTATACTTCAATTTTCCGGATTATATACTTTGTTCAGGCTGCTAAGTAAGCAAATATTTATGTTAAAAACAAGCGCTTTTGCAATGTTTTCGTTCCTCCGAAAAAATATTTAAATGATATAATTTATTTTGTTCATGGTTTGGGGAATTTGAAAAAATGTTTAACTTTGCGACCCGAAAGAAGAAAGGTTCCGTAGCTCAGCCGGATAGAGCAACAGCCTTCTAAGCTGTGGGTCGAGCGTTCGAATCGCTCCGGAATCACAAGGCTAAATATCAGCAAAATGAGGGGTTTGACGACATGTTGAGCCTCTTATTTTTTATATATATAATGCAAAAAAAACGAAATAATTCAGCTGTTTTTGACGAAAAAAATTACAAATAAATTCAGATTTCCTGACCTCTTGGGAAATCAATCTGTCACCAAATCGTAAAAAAGTGTCAGATTAGAGCCGGGAAAGATGGTTCTCAAGTTTCCCAGCCAAAAAAAAAGAGGTATAGAAGCCAAAAAAAATAAAAGCAAGTGGTTGTAAATTAAATATAATTTGTTATCTTTGAGGTAATTAAGCTAAAACTAATTGGATGCTTCTGCTGACAACCGACCTTTCTCTTAGCTTTAACAAAGCGATGGAAATATATCAGATACGTTGGACTATTGAAGTTTTGTTTAAGGAATGCCGTCAATATCTGCGTCCGGGAAAATCTCAAAACACCGATTTTAACCCACAGATAGCCGATACAACACTTGCATTGGCGACTTATACGATACTGAGTTTGGAAAAAAGGTTTAACCCAACTTGTCAATTATACCCCCTCAAAAAGCCCCGAAACAGCAAAAATACAGGGAACTACAAAATTCTATTCTGTTCATATACAGATACTTATGACTTTATTTGTTGGAAAAAGTCGTCCATAGTCCCGGAATGAACGTAAGTCACTTATTATAATAATGTTACATAACTATTTGATTTTCAGTTGATTTTGTTTTGAAAAAAAAATCGTATATTTGCAAAGTCAAATTTGCAAGTTCTTGAAAATGAACAAAAAAAGGCGTAGACCCCCATAGTGAAAAATACGGACTTGTATGTATTTGATAATGTGACATTTACGATGCTGATGTTGGCAAGTTGGGTTAGTGTGCCGTGAGACAAAAGAGAGTTGTAACTCTTAGTCGTAACTGAATGAATGATGGGAGTCCGGTCTCCCGCAATCGCCTTACAGGAGGAGGTTGCAAACCGGTG
>JAIROL010000171.1 GCA_031257565.1 Tannerella sp.
ATAACGCTTCCGAAAGATGTATCAGGCCTCTAAAAGTTAAACAGAAAGTCAGTGGCATGTTCAAGTCTGATGACGGAGCGGATGCTTTTTGTCAACTTCATTCGATTGTCCATACGGCCGGAAAAAACAATCAAGACCCTTTTCTTGCTCTTATTGCAGTAGCTCATAATGTCAAGCAACCGGACGGGGGGTGAGTAGTTACGATTTTTCAGACGAAGCCTATGCGCATTTCTCCGGTCCGGTTCATTTGTCCGGCAAGCCGCTCCAGCCGTTTCTGTTCCGGAAATACCCGTTCATCCGCCAAATTGATGAAAGAGTAGATTGCCGATATTTTTTAGTTTTTTCGAAGCGAGCGTTATAACCATATTTTTGACTTTCCAGAAGGGTATGTTTCCCATATTCAACTTTCCGTTGCCCGGCTTTTGCTGCGCGCTATCGTAAAACTGTAGTACGTAATAATAATAAACGCTACGGCAGGTACCAGGTAAGCGAACTTGATACTTCCCGTCTGGTCGGAGAGGACACCTTGCATCTGGGTCAGTAACGCCGCGCCGGCAATGGCCATGACCATGCCCGAACCTGCAATCTTGGTATCATCTCCCAGTCCCCTCATACCGAGACCGTAAATGGTGGGGAACATGGCCGACATACAACCGGAAATACCCATCAAGGCATACACTCCGACGAACCCCTCTCCGTAGATCGTCAAAAGTGAACAGAGCGCCGCCATGATACCCAGTCCCGACAATATATTCACAGGCCGGATATATTTCATCAGCCAGGTAGAGATAAAACGCCCAAGGACAAACAGCATTAACGACAGGACATAATAGGTAGCGCCGGCTTGTTCCGCCGTACGTGGCAATAATGCATCCAGACCGAGAAATTCACTCAAGGCATAGAAGCCTCCCGCCACAGGCTCTACACCTCGTAATGCGCCGATAATCGTCTCCTGCGAAGGATTCTCGCCCAGGCCGGCAATCATCGCATCGAAATCGAGTTGCTGCATCACATACCGGATAATGAACGACCAGACTGCAATTTGGGCGCCCACGTAGAAAAACTGCGCCACCACTCCCCAGATATAGTTCTTATTCTTTTTCAACCGTCCCCATGTCGCTTTCAGGTTTAAACTCTTATCGTCGTCCTGCGCTTTCGGCATTTTGGCGAATATAATCAGAAGTAACAACGCCAACATCACCGCGCCCAGAATCAGATAGGCCATCGTTACGGCATTGAGTTCGCCCCGTTGAATAGAGGCCAGTTCCGATCCGCTTAATACCGCTCTTTCACCGGCTGTCGAGGTGTTCAATTGTGACAAAACGAATATTTGACTGGCCAGCACGCCGGTCAATGCGCCGAATGGGTTGAACGACTGGGAGAAATTCAACCTGCGGGTAGCTGTCATCGGATCACCCAGCGCATAGACATACGCATTGGCGGAAGTTTCAAGCGCCGATAATCCGGCAAACAGTACGAAAATAGCGAAGAGATAGGTGGCGAAACTCAACGGCGAACTGATATCGTTTACCAGCATAGCCGGATAAAAGAGCATCGCTCCTGTTATACAAAGCAGGAGTCCCAACAGTACGCCCGACTTGAAAGTGCGTTTTTTAATGAATATGGCTCCGGGAAGCGCAAAACAACCATAGCCGAGAAGATAACAGACCATCTGAATCCACGCTGTTTGCGTATCGGTCAGGCTCATGATGCGCTTGAACGCCGCCAGCATGGTATCGGTCATATTATTGGGTACTGCCCAGATAAAGAAAAGGGACGTAAGAAGGATAAAAGGGAACAGGATCCCGGAAGGGATCAAGCGGCGCTTTTCTACATTATTTGTGTTCATATTTTTTTTAGAATTGGTTCAAAAGTTAGTGCAAGTTGAGAGCAATACAAAATAAGTCTTGCTTATTTTGTATTGCCGAAACGCCGCCTGTCTTCATTTTCTTGAATAAAGATAGTTCTGATTTTTTCCAGAGTTACTCCCAACAGTTTTTCCGCAACAGGAGAAAGGCTAGCCTCTTCACCGGTGAAATGGAATACATTGTGTCTGTGCGACAGGGATTCTCCCGGTTTCAGGAATGCGGCGGGCGAGCAGCTTTCCAGTTCAAGGAAAGGTCCCATCATGCTCCCGTCTTCCAGGGGGCCGTCGTTATAGGCATTCAGCGCATCACCCACGAGCGGGTCGCGGGCGGGATTCCATTCCTGATTCAGGTAGGCGGCGCCGGGATCCGTACCGAATGTCACGATGGTCAAGCGTTTTGCAAGCGGGTCATAATTCCCTGCAACCGATTTGGTACGTTTGACATTCATTCCCAGCTTACCTCTTGATTTCCCGTCGGTTTTAAAATAGAGTATCCCGTTATCATCGATCAGACGGTCGGCAGGAATTTCACCGAAATAATCGGACGTCGCCACCTTACCCAGTTCCATCTCATCGCCGGTATGATAAGGGATCACGGTTACGGCCTCCTCGGAAGGATTGAACATATCGAGCATCCAGATGCAGACTGTTCCGGTTTCGGGCGTCCACTCGAAATCGTTGCCGTTGGCGATCGTATTGGCCGTTTCATAAGCTACTCCGTTCACTCCCTCAGGGATCTCTATCTGTAACTTACCTGCTATATCACTATTGGAAAGCAGCGACACTTTCCGTTCTATCGCAATATTCAGGAGACTTCCCAGATAGTTCATCTGTTCAATTTCTTTAACAAAAACAGCCTCTTTTGCGGTAGCGCGGCTTACCTTCCACTCTTCGATATCGATCGCTTTGGGGGTACGCCAGTTCTCATACGCCTGCTCTTTGCCCGGTTCAAAGTAGATAGAATACCGGCCCCCTTCCGGGCCGAGCCATAAACGGTCTTCACCGCCGAAACAGTTCATGTGTTCATCCACTATGCCCGCATCGAAGAAGTTGTAGTTCACGAATCCGTGACTGTTGCCTTCCGGGCCGTTGGCTGTAGAAGTAAACACTTTACCCTGATACTTTGCCGACAGGATCACCTGCGCTTTTTCATCATCCGACTTCAGTACGATCAATCCCTCATCCTTTTCAGACAGATAGTTCAGATCATATCCGAAAGATCCTTTTTCATATTCCTTTTTCATGTTTTCCGATGTTTTCCTGTTGCCTGTGCAGGAGAGCAAAATCGTCCCTCCGATCATGGCAGGCAACATATTGCGATAGAGTTGTTTTAGTTGCATATTGTCTTATTTTTGTTCAATTTTTCCGAACTTATCAAGAATACGGTTATAGGCTACCATTCAGGGTATATAATCAATTCGCTTCCAACTTTTCCCAGGAGGGAAGTTTGGGAAACGGAGCATGAGGCTCTTTCTGGTACCAGAAAGTAGTGGAAGATATATCCGACTGCTGTGGCAAATAACGTCCGCCGTGTCTCCAGCCCAAATCCTGAATGGTGATTTTAAGGTCTCTTTTAAAGCGTATGGGATCCATCACGTGCCAGCGGTACAATCCGAACCGTTGTCCTGACTTGTAGGTAATATCTGGGGGTAATACCTGCACCAATCCCGCATAAGGCGTGGTAAAAGTAACATATTTCCCTTGACGGTCGAAATTATACGATCCGCAGAAATAATCTTCCGTACCGGTTCCGATGATCGTGGGGAATTGCTTGTCTCCATCCATGAAGAATTTGATCTCTCCTTCACCCCACCAGCCGTTGTTATTCACCTGCCAGGCCATGTAGACGCCCACGTAATGCCCCTCTCCCTTTATCCCGTCGACGATCGTGTAATCAGAAGTTTCGTTGACTTTTGTGCGGCGGAATTGCGCATGAAAATAGGCGGCGTCATCAGGCGTCTCCGTCAGCGTATAGTCGATCTGATAATAGAGGTTCATGGATTGCGCATCATTGATATTGGTCATGGCGATCCTGCATTTTTTACGGAAAGGCATCACCCAGTAACAATTGAACGCGCTTCCCGGATTGACGGTTACCGGCAGGGAATTAAGGGGGGCGTATTCGTTCCACCCCATGCCGAAGAAAGCGCCTACGGGACACTCTACCGAGGGTTCTTTTTCGTCATCCCAGTAAATACGGATAATGGAAAACCGCCAGTTGCCGGTCGGCGTCATCCAGATATGCTGAATGGCGCCCGGTCCTTCGATTTCCGCCATCGTAAAAGTTTCTCCGGGGTTGATCGTTACAAACGGATTCACTTTCCAGCCCTGTCCCAGATCGCGTGAAGCATGTGTGGCATTGGCCGTATTTCGGGGCGCTTTGGGGTCGGGAATGGCCATCCCCCCTTTTCCTTTTTCTCCCGTAAAATTTTCCGGGCTGATGGAACGCGTCTCTGCGTTTGAAAGACGATAGAGGTTACCCATGTTCATATCCAGACCGTTGAAATCACGATTCTGGGAAAAAACAGCGGTTGTAAATACAACACAAAAAAGAAAAATTAAAGTTGTTCTTGTACGCATAATAAATAGATTAAAAAATTATTAAATTATTGATAAGTAACACGAATTTATTAATGTAAGTTTTAGTCATATACATAATCGCACAATATGAAGTCGTCAAAGGAACACAATTTTCAGTTCATCATTCTTTTTTAATTCAATTTTATCAAAAAAAACTTCTACTTGTTCCTTTTTTTTAAACGAAGAAAGTAATTCTATCCCATTATGATATACTTTGACTTCTTTAACTGCCGTTTCAAATACAACAGACAGATTTAACTGTTTAAGAGATAGCCTTCCGTACTTAACTTCAATTGTATTTTGCTGTTTATTACTCTCTCTATATTGTGTAATATTACCCCATCCTTCTGCCGATGTAAAAAATCCCTTAAAATTATCATTTATAAGTTTAGGAGAGAAACTCATAATACATCCCGGACCGTTATACCGGTAATCCTGTATAGCAATTAGTATTCCATAAGAGGCCATAGCACGCGCATAATGATCCCCACATTCAATTTCATTCCAAGGGTTATGCTTTGTTCCATCATAACGTGAATGTATGCCCTTGACTATAGCTAAACCTTCTTTCACCATACCCCTCATTATCATATTGGCGGCTACCTGATATTCTATTCCGGTCCAAACTTCATCTCTATATCTTACGCCTGCTTCTCCCGGATGTTTACTAAACGGCCATGTACAAATAAGCAAACCTGGTTCCCCGGAATGAGCATAATATCTTTCCGGCAAATGTAACTTCGTCTGAGGCCCCACGTCATTTGTCCAATTATACATCCATATCGATCGTAACGTTTTATCAATTGTATATTTAGGATATAAATCCCCTAGTCCTAATAAATCGGCCCATGTTTGTCCAAACAATTGATCGCTTAGGCAACCTTTTCCATATTGATGCAAAGGATACTCTTTTTCATCTACCGATTGTATAAAATATCCATATTGATCATTCCATAAACGATCCATTGTATTAGCCGCCCCTTTCTCATAAATTTTTTTATAAGTTACAGCCGCTACAGTATCTTTCATTATGAATGCCATTTGCTCTCCTGCGCGTAAAGCGGCAAGATATAAACCACCCACGTATGTATTGGCTCCATTAAAAGCTATATCATAAGTATTTGGCTGAGTCTTCACAATTAATCCGTCTTCATTTCCATCTTCATTTATAATGTATTGGATAGAACGTTTAATCTTATCCCAGTTTCTTGACAGAAAATAATTATTTTTAGACGTCAGATGTTCTCGATACATTCTTAATATAACGCTGGCATGACCATCAATTAATACGCCATGTTCGCCATTACGAGAAAGAATTGCTCCATCCTCTCGCAGGGAAACGCTATAATCTGTTTTCTCTCTTAAATTTCTTTCCAGTTCCGGGAATAAAGCGGCCATTGCCTGTGCATATCCCCAGACATGCGTACATGTGCCCTCACATGAGCCTACGCCTTCCCAAGCCCAAAACTTATCGTTGGCCCACCATTGACATGTTTCTGTTGCCAGTGTGGAAACAGGCATGAGAATTCGTTGTGTCAGCCAATAAGGTAAAGTACTTTGATTATAATATGTATCATGAAATAAGAAAGTCTCGTCTTCCAGTCTTTGATAATCACAATATAACTGCTTAGCCACATCCAAAGAACTATTAAACCAATTTGAATACATATTCCCTATCGGGGGAGTATTCGGCGGCAAAGGTTTATTCCACTCGGATCCCTTATAACTTAGCGGCCTGTTTGGGAAATACCAAGAGACTACAAACACTACATCTTTAGACTCTCCCTGTTTTAACTTCATACTCGATGTTATTCCCCCATTCAACTTTTGACCCAATTTAGCTTCGCTACAAACAGAATTTTTCTTCGTAATATCAGAGAAAGCTACAGATTGGGAGTCAAAAGCCGTTAATGATAAATTACCAAAATACGGATGATTTTCATCTATTCGATACTGAGGAGAATCGGTAATACCAGCTTTATTCAGATCCTCAACATTGCTCAAATTCATATCCATGTATACAGACTGAAAACCTTCCTCTGATATTACTTTGTTCCTTAAAATTCCATAAGTTTTGTCTTTTAAATCTATACAAACCGGATTTTGAAGCCATCCTGTCAAATCGACATCCACAGGAGACTTGGATACATTTGTTATTTTATATTTTAATATTGTTGCCGGGAATGCCGATTCTTTCGCATTTAATGGAATAAAGGGAGAATATACCGTAGACGTCACTTTTACAGGTAGATTGTTCTCTTTAGTTGCATAATCTATAAATGCAATCGGATATTCTCCTATAAAAGAGATATTATCAAAATCTTTTTTACTCAATTCTTTTTCCACCGTTTTATAACCATCATTTACTACTATTTTAAACCCCTGGTCTATATAACTTATTGGCTCAAACGTCTGATAACAAACTTTCCATGGTCCTAGAGGCGTATCAAAATTAAGTAGCCAATCGATACCATACCCTGTATTATAGGCATTATTTGCAATCCACCAATTGGCAAGGGTTCCATCTCCTCTCACATATAATTGACCGGCCATAATACCGCCACAAGGCATTCCTATTGTTTTTAATTCTTCGCCTTTATATATTTTTCGTTCTCCTTTACTTTGAATATCGCCTATATATGTATCAATATTGCCTTTGTTTAAAGACACTTTATGATCGCCTGAATATTGAGCAATCATATGTATGGGTAAACAACAAAGTAAAAAGGCTATTTTAGCATGCATTCTCATATTCATTTCACTTATCTCCCTTTAATTAACCAATTCTTTACCTGCTACAACATATTTGCTGATATTAATACTACCGGAGACAACAATAACACGAGGTTTGCCATTTTTCAACTCTACTGTACCAAAACCTGTTTCCGTACTTAAAAAACCGGTAAAATCTCCAATTTTGGAATCTACATATAATGTTTTATCTACAGCGTCGTACCTTACCCCTGTCAATCCCTGAAGGAGTCCATAACCGGACAAAGCGCGGGCATACCAATGTCCGCATTCATATTCATTAAATGGATTCCGAACGCTACCACTATATCGATCCCGACATGTACGGACGATATCCAGTCCCTTTTCAACTTCTCCCGCCATCATTAAATGCGAAGCTACCTGATATTCTATACCCGTCCAAACCTCGTCGCTATATACGAACGGCAAAGATAATTTCCCTCCATGAGGCCAACTACACAATAAAAGTCCTCCGTCTTTACCAAAAGCAAAAGAAGGACGTTGGGGGTTTGCATGGTTACTCAAATCGTGCTTCAAGTTATATTTATGCACGGCGATCAAATGACTTTTCACCATCTCAGGGTCTAATGTCTCATTAAGTCCTGCCATTCTTGATATCCATGAGCCTAAAACTCCATCCGACAGACACCCTGTTCCATACTGATACTTAGGCCCCTCTTTCTCCAGAATTTTCTTCGCTTCCTCTGAATAATTCACTGTCCACGATACCATTTTTGTCGGATCCTCTGCCTTTAAACCGGTCCATTGTATTTTCTGAATAAAGTATTCTCCATTATATAATGCTGTTTCTGTATATTTTTTCCCTTTATCCGCCAACTCTTGATAGAGAGATGCATCCCGGTTCAGGTATTCGCTCATTGCTATAAATGCATTCAGAGCGCCAAGATAAAAACTGTTATGCATTCCGTCAGGGCCCCAAAACTCAATATCATAAGTATTATGGTGGGGTTCCTCTATAATACCGGCACGGCGGGGATCCCAGGTATCGATACAATAATCCAGACTTGCTTTCACTTTCGGATACATATCCTTAATAAAAGAGTCATCTCCCGAAATACGCCAATCACGATAAACTTTCATTATTCCTCCCAATTGTCCATCGGCGGCGGCATGGAATCCATGTTCTACCGGACGGATCGGCAGATTGGAACGGAAAGTCTGATGTCCGGCTTTATTTTGGCTTTCTTCAAATTCCGTATGCCGTAATGTCCTTTCCAGTGCCGGGAAAATATGTGGAATAGCTTGTGCATAGTTCCAGACATGCGTACAGGAACCGTGGCAGGAACCCCATGTGTCGCCGCAGCCCTCCCAATTCCACAAACGTCCGTCATACGTTCTCATGATTGTCGGAGACTTCAAAATAGCGAGATTGGCAGAAACCGCTTCAATAACTTCATCCGGCAAGGTCGTATGATAAAATGTATTGGAGAATAATTCCGATTTCTTCAACAAATTGTTATAATTATTTGTCAAATAGCCGGCAACTGTTTCTACATCCTTAAACCTGCTGCTATACCATGGCCTGTAATTTCCCTTGTAGTTTAATTCCTGACTCAACCGGCTTTCCGGAACATTGTTGTCTTTCAAATCGGAAGGATCACCGCCAATCCTTAAATGTGAATAAGGAACATGCCAGGCTGTAAATACCTTTACGGTCTTCTTCCCGCCGGCATTTAAAGAGATGGGCACATATAGGGAAGCGCCGGAAGCATCTCTTTCCACCGGATCGTTCCGGACGATCTCTCCCGCATGTATCGCGTTCCAAGCCATTGTCAAGCCGTCAAACCAGCCTCCTCTGAACCAGCAGTGGTCGACTGTGGCCGGTAAATCCGTATATATGGCGAAGTCTCCTTGCTGAAAAGGTTCTTCTGCTGTTCCTTCTTGTGATAAGATAAATCCGTTCTGAACAGGTCTGATACTGTTTTTTCCTTTCCCTTTCTTCATGAAATTCCGGGAATGAAAAGAAAAAACGGTCTCTAATGGTTTGTTGCTTTTATTTTCAAACGTATATTCCAAAACGCCAACAGGAAGACTTGAATTATCCGCGTCGCCCGGAATAAAAGGATTCCAACCGGTAATCGTGACGCTGATGGGTATATCGCCATCTGTCAAGACAACTTTACCAAAAGGGAAACGGGCTTCAAAGGTTGAGTTCTTAAATCTTGGCAATCCATAGTTCGCTCCTCCGGGCCCGCCTAATCCACTCGTCGGAGCGCCGAATTTACGCCATTCCGCCACTGGCCCTTCCAGAATTTTAGCTCCATTTTCACAGTCTTTTATATGAATAGCAGCAAACATACCGGGTTCCGAAAATATTTCCGGCTGGTGACGAATAGACATATGGGATATAAACCCCGTTCCTTCCAGGCAATACATCCCGGCGCCCAATCCTCCGATAGGGAAAGCAATACGGGAATTATTTTCACCTTCATACACGCCGTTGTACCGGCGGCCGCTTTTGGTAGAAACAGTACTACTTGTAGCGACCGCATTTGTACATCCTGTTCCTGTTATCAACAGCGACAGACCTGTCAGTATTAACGATAATTTCAAATTTATTTTCATATCCTTTATTTTATTATATACCGGTCCATTAAAAGACCGGTATATAAGTTTTTTTAATTATCATAAAACTTTATTCATAACCTGCATTTTGTTTCAAAATACCTTGAGACCTGTCGATTTCAAGTTGAGGTAATGGGAATATTTCATCTTTCCCATCTTGGTATTTAAAATATCCGGGCGTAATTTCGTTCTGCCATACGGTAGGGGTTGTAAGATAGTCTTTGGCAATTCCCCATCTTCTTAAATCCCATCCGAATTTTCCTTCCATAGCGAATTCAACGCGGCGTTCATGTAAAATTGCCCGGAACATTTCTTCATAGCTCAATGAAGTCGATATAGGGGGAAGTTCTTTTATTTCATTTGAATTAATTGTATTAGGGTCGGCGGTTGTTCCCGTGCGCGCCCTTACCATATTCACATACTTGGCTGCCGTAGCCTGATCGCCTAATTCATTCACGACTTCGGCATACCAAAGCAATACTTCGGCATATCTTACCAAGGTATAATTTAATGAGTTATACCAACTTGATTCATCTATAGTAACTCCATTGTTTTTAGGAGGATTACCGATGCACCATTTCCTGGTGCCTAATCCTGTTCCATTCACTTTATCAACAAATATCTGACCATAGAAATCATCGATATCTTTACGGAATATGGTTGCCAAAAGACGGGGGTCGCCATCTTCATATTCCTTTTCTAAATCAGGAGTCGGACGGGTCCATCCCCAACCGCCGCCGGCAACAAATCCGTCGCCGTTAGGAGCATTGAGAACCGTACCGAAGTTATCCGTTCCCTTTTGATTCATGGCCGCATACTGTATTTCAAAGACTGCCTCAATACTGTTATCACTTGACCCGTTGAAAAGATCGTTATAGTCTGGTAATAATTCATACCCATAAGACATGATTTCTTCCAAAAGAGTCTTTGCTTCACTCCAACGATGTTCATATAAATACACCTGCGCTAAATAAGCTTGCACGGCTCCCTTGTCCGCCCGACCTAACAAATTGCCTGTATTTTTATCTGCTATTGATTGTTGTAAAGCCATTTTGAAATCAGACTCTGCCTGTTCAAACAAATCGCTCTTGGTTATTTTATACCTGTTAACACTCTTCCCCAAAATAAATTCAGACTCTCTGATAGAATTGGGAAGATCTAGCTCCGAAAGTTCTAACGCTTTGGTAACCAATGGAGCCGTGCCGAATATTTGCCCCAACCGGAACATCCAGAAACCACGGATAAAATACAATTCGCCCATATAACGTGATTTCAGGGTGGCGTCCATATCAATATCCGGAATTCTCTCCAGCGCTGTATTCGCTAAAAGCAGCGCTTTATAGCATCTTTGATACAGCATAGATATCTGGTCTGAACTTGCGGGTATAATACATTGTTGTATCTGGTAATAAACGACAAGATCCGGGTGTGCCTGAGCATCGGGCGCTGTAATATCTCCCATAGGAGTATACCCTGCCTGCGTATTCCAGGTGTTTTGTCCGTCTAACAATTGAAAAGATTTATAGGCGGCTGTGACTGCTTTTTCCGCATCATCAGCCGTGTTGTAGAAGTTCTCCTTAGAAACCGATCCATAAGGCATCTTATCCAGTCGATCGTCACATGCTATCAAGGCCAGAAGCAATAATATAAAGAATACTGTTTTTTTCATATCATCATGATTTAAATAATTAAAAACCAATATTTATCCCTCCGTAAAAAGAGCGAGGAATAGGATACCCCTGAATATTTTGCTCGGGGTCCCAACCAGGGTATGAGTTGATGCAGAATAAATTCTGTGCAGCAATATAAAACCGAAGTTTCTTAATGACAGTAGCGGATTGTCCTTTCAAAAGTTTATCAAAATTATAGCCTATCTGTATATTCTGGAGTCTCAGGAAATCAGCAGACCGAAGCCAGAAATCCGAACGACGATAATTATCATTCGGGTCTCCAGCCACTACGCGAGGCACATAATTACTAGTTTCCTCGCCTGTCCAACGTTGCCTGTACATCCAGGCAGACGTCTGTTCACCGCCACGAGTAATAGCAAAACCCGTTTGATCGATACTCCTGTAAGCGCCAAGTTGTCCATAAAATGCTGCAACAAAATCAAAGTTTTTATAGGCTAGTGAAATATTGCCTCCGAAATTATGAGGAGCTCTTGAATGTCCTAAAAATGTTCTATCATTTGTATCAATTACTCCATTATCATCCAAATCTTCAAATTTAATATCTCCGGGAGCCGCATTTGGCTGTGTTGGCGACGAATCGATTTCTTTCTGCGTTTGGAAGATACCTTCTTGCACATAGCCATACCATTCATTAATAGAATGTCCTACTTCAACACGATCAAAATTATTTACAATAGGCGACGGGATTTTGGTTACCTTATTTTTATTATAAGTCCAGTTAACCGTTACATCATAGGTTAATGGTTGTTTATCCTTTATATTCGTATACCCTAATGTTAATTCAATTCCCGTATTTGTAACTTCCCCCGCATTTTGAAAAGGGGAGTTATTTACGCCTGCTGTTGATAATAATGGAACTTGTACTAAAATATCAGAGGTCTTTCTTTTGTAAAAATCAGTAGTAAACGCCAATCTGTTTTCTAAAAAGTAGGCTTCCAATCCAACTCCGTAAGTAGACGTTTTTTCCCATAACAACTCTGAATTGCCTAAAGCCGTAGGCCCGACGCCCGTATAAGTAGCGCCATCCGTTCCGCTTCCGAAAACGTAGTTCAGATCAGAAGAGTTTAACGTGGTTTGATATGGATACGTACCAATGTCCTGATTACCTAAGATACCTAAACTGGCGCGTAGTTTTAAATAACTAAGCCAAGGATTTAAGTCTTTCGTAAAACCCTCTTCAGAAATGATCCATCCGGCAGAAGCTCCGGGAAATATGCCTGTCCGGTTATTTTTCGAAATTCGAGATGTTTTGTCTGCACGAATACTACCGCTAAGAAGGTATTTGTTTTGATAATCATAATTCACACGACCAAGGTAAGATACAATAGCCCATGAACTTTTTGTTCCGCTATTGTTAATATTCTGCGCTCCGGCGTCCAACACTTGCATGGATTTATCGTTACTTAAAAAATCGGTGCGATATCCCCATAAATAGTTGTAATTGTATTCCTGGAATGTATACCCTGCCATCGCTGTTAAATTATGATTCGAATTAATTCTTTTTTGATACGTTAAGATATTATCCCATTCATAATTAAGTTCATCTCTATGTGTAGCATACAATTGTGCAATTGGATGATCGCTAATTAATCCGCTCGGTCCGTAACTATAGGATGGAATAAATTGATCCTGATCCCATAAATAATTTTCCGCATTGAATGATGTTTTGAATGTTAATCCTTTGATGATCTCCCATTCGGCATAAACAATGCCGATAAATTTTTTCCATGTCTGATCAAATGTCCACAGGTCAACTGCAATTAACGGCTGCAACATGGTTATAGGCTCGCCGTGATGTGAAGAAATTCCATAATCTCCGTTTTCATCATACGCAGGTACTGTCGGAGGATAAATTAATGCCCTGGCTATAGCCTGTCCCCAATCCGTATTATTAGAAAGTCCATAATTCGCATTCAGATTCACGCCGACTTTTAATATCGGTAATATCTTCAGATCATTGCTGAGTTTGATGTTTCCTCTTTTAAATGAAGTGTTCTTGATAAGCCCTTCTCCTAAATAAAAATTCGCTGCTGCGGCATAAGCATTTTGCGTTGTCCCTCCTGTAATATTTACGGAATAATTCTGCTTAAAACCTGTTTGTGTAATTTCATCCACCCAGTTTGTACCTTTTTCATAAGAAGCCACTTCATCATCGGAAAACGGAACCGGTAAATCAGCCGCTTCATAATAATCATTCACCATGACAGCATATTCTTTGGCAGTCAGAGTCGGTATTTTGAAACGCAAGTTATCTACGGCGGCATAAGCTGAAACATCCACTTTCATAGGCGCTTCAAAATTTCCTTTTTTTGTAGTTACGATGACCACCCCATTGGCGCCACGAGATCCATAAATAGCCGCAGAAGCCGCATCTTTCAAGATAGTAATATTTTCAACATCGTTCGGATTCAAATTTTTTAAACCATCATTAGTGATCATACCATCTACCACGATAAGAGGATTACTTGTCGCTCCAAATGAACCATTTCCTCGGATCCGTATGGTTGTACTCCCGTATGGAGTTCCATCGTCCTGAGTGATCTGCACGCCGGCTAATTTTCCCTGCAAGTTATTACCGATACCGACACTTGCATAGTTTTCCATCTTGGTTTGAGAAACGACGCCGACCGAGCCTGTCAGGTCTTTTTTAGCTTGTGTTCCATATCCGATAACTACTACTTCTCCTAAGCCTGATACGCTTTCCTCCAGGAATACGTCAATAATGCTTTGTTTTTCAACGTTTACATCCGTATCCTTAAATCCGATATAAGTAAAACGAAGTACCGGATTTGGAGTCGTCAGGTTAATAGCGTATGTCCCGTTTATGTCGGTTATTGTTCCGTTTGTGGTCCCGACCTCCATCACATTCACCCCGATAAGGAGTTCGCTTTTCGCATCCATCACACGCCCGGAAACTTTTCGCTCCGATGGCGTCTGAGCAAATAACCGGTTTCCTATACACATTAGTATAATAAGAACCAATTTTTCAAAATGTCTGTTTTTCATGCTTTTCATAAAGGATTGTTAATCGTTTAACTTCTTAAAAACTCAAATTGTTTTTGACTTATTCTTAGACTTGCTTTCGGTACCTTCATTCTATCCGTTTATTTGGTTTATTAGCATAATGCTGTTTTTCTCAAATCGACTTTATCTGTACAACGGCCCATAAGCGGCACAGGCACGGTAATCCGCTCCCTCGTTGTCGGACCCGAATGCGGACCATGCATCCGGACGGAAGATTTTTTCATCATCAACATTGTGCATATTCACGGGAATAGAAAGCGCCGAAGCCAGCGTAATCAGATCGGCGCCGATATGCCCATAGCTGATAGCCCCGTGGTTCGCTCCCCAATAATTCATCACCGAGTAGATATCCGTAAAACGGCCTTTACCGGTGATATGCGGTACGAAGAAGGTAGATGGCCATGTTTTATCGGTGCGTTTATTGATCACATCAAATACTTCAGGCGGAAAAGCAGCTGTCCATCCCTCGGCGATCTGAAGTACAGGTCCCAACCCTTTGATCAGGTTCAGACGACACATGGTAACCGGCATACCCGCCCTGGTCAGGAATTGTGAAGAGTATCCGCCGCCCCGCATATATTCGAGTGATGCAGGATACCATGTAGTGGCGCCGAGCATCTTCTCCACTTCTTCCTCACTGATCTCCCAGAAAGGTTTCATAACGGGATTGCCGTTTTCATCGGACTGCTGACCGGTACCGTCGAGCGTACACGAACCTGAGTTGATAAGGTGGATGGCGCCGCCTTTCAGTAATCCCTCCGGTTTCCGGCCGCTTACCCGTTCAATGGCTTCTGGACTCCAGCAGGTGCGTACGTCGGCGAAAATCTGGGAGGTATTGGTGAGCAACTGGTTGAACAACATACTGATCCCGTTTAAGTGATCATCCTCGGTAGCAAAAGTGAACGGTTTCCGTATCCCGTTCCAGTCGAACGAGGAATTGAGGATCGCCTCTGAAAAATCGCCGTCGGGCAGAAAATCGGTCCATTGCCGCTGTCCCTGGAACCCACCCGCTATGGCATTGTGCCCAAGCGCTTCTTCACCGTATCCCATGACGTCCAATACCGGATTTCCGGTCATCAGGTCGCGCATGATGAGCGTCATCTTTACCACAAACTCCCAGTCTTTATCTTTCTGTTCACGGCTGCGTTTCAAGCGTTCGGGATTAAAATCCTCTCCTTCCCGACTCATACACTGCTCTTTAGTCCACTGCATCGCTTTGGCAAATTCATCCTGATCATAGATTTCCAGTTGAATCCGGCGAAGTATTTCACTTGCATCCACAAATTCGGTACGCATACCAAGGTATTCCTGCAGAAAATCGGGATTGGTTATCGATCCTCCGATCCCCATTGAAACGGAACCGATGGAAAGGTATGATTTACCCCGCATGATAGCCACGGCAAGCCCTGCCCGTGCGAAACGTAACAATTTTTCCCGTACATCGTCCGGTATAACCGGATCATTCATATCCTGTACATCCCTCCCGTAAATGCCGAACGCAGGCAAGCCCTTCTGGTTATGAACCGCCAATGCAGCCGCCAGGTAAACGGCGCCGGGACGCTCGGCGCCGTTGAATCCCCAGATTGCTTTCGGTATATTGGGATTCATGTCAATGGTTTCCGACCCGTAGCACCAGCAGGGCGTAACGGACAGGGAAAGACCTGCATTCTCTTTTTGAAACTTCTCGGCGCATAAGGCTGCTTCTCTCACACCTCCGATACAAGTGTCGCCAATTACGCATTCTACCGGCGAACCATCGGGATAACGAAGATTCTCACGGTATAATTTCTCCACGCTTTTTGCCAAATTCATGGTAGTCTCCTCAAGAGATTCCCTGATACCTCCACGCCTGCCGTCAATAACCGGGCGGATTCCAATTTTCGGATAAATCTGTTTCATACTATTATCTTTTATAATAAAAAATTAATCGTTTAACTGTCTATAAAAATATTCATAACATAAAAATTAATCGTTTAACTAACTGTAAAAATAAATATTAGCTGATTAGTTCTGCTTCCAGAAAAAGTTTATGGTTTTTTACCTCCTTATTCTCTATCTGATCTATCAATAACTCCAAAGATTTTCTTGCCATTTCTTCGACAGGTTGTTTAATGAACGGTACTCTAAAGGGAAACAAATTCATAGCATCGGTTTCATCGAAACACATTACATGAATATCCTGTTGGATGTAGAGTCCTCGTTTCATCAAATATTTCAATCCGGCCATGGAAATTGTATTGGTGGCAAAGAAAATAGCGTCTACCTTTTTTTTATACTTCAATAATTGAGAAATAGCTTTGTCCATATCTTTTTCCAAACTTTGGTAACCGACCTCTTTCACATGATTCGGATTGAAAAGTCCGGTATCTTTCATTGCCTCTACGAACCCTCTTTTACGCTCATTTGTATGAAATTGATTCTGTCTGTAAGTTATAAATGCCGGATTTTTATACCCCTGATTGATCAACTGCTTTGTAGAATGATAACATACTTCATAGTTGTTGATCAGCACAGAAGGAACATTTAACTCCGGGAATCCCCTGTCCACCAAAACCAGCGGCTTTTTATCTTCCAAAATCGATTCGACCAAAACCTCGCTACCTTCGGCAGGAGTAATAATAAGACCATCTACCTGCCGGGAGTTAAGAAATGTGATCATCTTTTCCATCTCTTCCGATTTTTCATTGGTATTCCCTATAATCACCGTATATCCCTCTTTTTCAGCATAATTCTGAATATGCAATGCCAGGGCGCCAAAAAATACGTTCGAAATATCAGCAACTATCAATCCGATCGATTTTGAATGACCCATTTTCAAGCCTTTTGCCAAATTATTGGGTATATAATTCAATTCAGTCGCTTTATCTATTATTTTTTTGGACATTTCCTCGCTTACCCTGCCATTCTTGTTCTTTCCATTCAAAACAAGCGACACGGTTGCGGCAGAGACTCCCAACTCTCTTGCAATTACTTTTAAGGAAACTTTTTCCACGCTCGCTACCATATAATAACGTAATTTGACGCAAAAATATAGGGTTAAACGTTTAATTAAAAATTATTCTATATGTTTTATAGCATATTTAACTTTTTTTAATCATACAAAAAACGCCTGAAATTCATTACGCCGTTTTCTGCGGAACCGGTATCCAAATCGCCGTCGTAAATCACTTGTGTGCGGGTAATCGTATCTCCCAAAAGCGATTTCAGATATTTGAGGTTGTTGAGAAATTCGGAATGGAACGACTGCGCCGACTTTATTTCATACGCCCTGATTTTTTCGCCAAACTCTTGAACGACGTCTATTTCCCGCTGCGACTGATCGCGGTAAAAATACAGGTTCGGCTCGTTGCCTGCGTTCAGCCGTTTTTTCAAAAATTCAAGCGCCACGTAATTTTCAAAAATTGCCCCGCGTAAAGGGTGTGCGGCAAGATGCTGTTCGTTTTCAATCCCCAGCAGGAAACAAACGAGCGCCGTATCGTAAAAATAGATTTTCGGCGTTTTTACCAGGCGCTTGCCGATATTGCGGAACCAGGGTTGCAGGCGGAACGTCGCATACGATGCCTCAAGCGTACCGAGCCATTCCTGTACCGTGTGGGAAGAAACGCCGATTTCGCCGGAAACAGCCGATGCGTTAAACTCGTTGCCGATTCGCCCTGCGCATATCCGTATGAATTTTTGGAAAGCGGAAATGTTTTTTATGTTCAGCGCCTGCCTTACGTCGCGTTCGATGTAGGTGTTGTAGTAGTTCCGGCAAACGTCGCGGGCGGGGATGTTTTGGCCCCACACGGCGGGAAACCCGCCGTTGAAAAGCAATGTATCCGTTTTATTATCCGCAAATTGATTCAATTCTGCAAACGAAAGCGGCAGCAGCGTAAGCAGTGCGGCGCGTCCGGCAAGCGACTGGGTAATGCCGTGCATCAGCGAAAAATTATTGCTGCCCGTGAGTACGAAGCGATAGTCGGGATGCGCATCGGCAACGACCTGCACAAACGAGAAAATATCGGGATAACGTTGCGCTTCGTCCAGTATAATATCGTTGGGGGCGTACTGTTCCAAAAATTGACGCGGCGCTTCGGCTATCTGCCTGAAAACCAGCAAATCTTCAAGGTTGAAATAAGAATAACCCTGCAACATTTCCCTGCAAAGCGTCGTTTTGCCCGATTGCCGCGGGCCCGTCAGCACAAGAACGGGAAAATATTGCAACAAACGTCGAATTTATTCGGTTAAATGTCTGTTTATCATTTTTATACAATTTTAATGGACGGATTTGAAGTTTAACTTCAAATCCGTCTGCAAAGTTAGCATTATTCGTTGAATAATGAAAAAACAAAATAAGAAATAGATTTCTTATATAGAAGATAATGACATTTTCCGGAATTGCAAAAACTGCGAATCCGGCGGTATCCATACCCCCCCCCCTGAAGTAAGTTTTTTAGCCATTCGGCAACGGAAGCCAAACAAAGACAAAGCTGCTGATTCCTACGGAATTACTTTTTTTCTCTCAGGGTCGTTTTTTTTGAGATGAGTTTGCAAATATATGCAAATAAATCGGAGGAATTTGAATGTTTAAAAAAAATATTATGACTTTGTAGCATGTTATAACGATTAATTTATTACCTTTGCACCCTCAATTTACAAAACAAAGTTTTATTTAATTATTCAAAAATGGCAACAAGAATGAGATTGCAAAGATTCGGTCATAAGAACTACGCTTTTTATCAGATCGTAATCGCAGACAGCAGGGCTCCACGGGATGGAAAGTTTATTGAAAGGATAGGTTCATATAATCCGAACACTAATCCTGCTACAATAGATTTGGATTTCGATAGAGCTTTGTATTGGTTACAGACAGGCGCGCAACCGAGCGACACAACGCGTATGATTTTATCGCGCGAAGGGGTCTGTCTGAAGAAACATTTATTGGAAGGGGTAAAGAAAGGCGCTTTTGACGAGGCTACTGCAAACGCTAAGTTTGATGCATGGCGACAGGAAAAGAATATTTCTTTGCAGAAAGTAAAAGACAGTGGAAGAGAGCAGAAAAAAGCGACGGCGAAAGCGCTTTTAGAAGCGGAAAAAGAAGTAAATAAGGCAAAAGCTGAAGCGTTAGCGAAGAAAAGAGCCGATATCGCCGCCGAGGCTGCCGCCGCCAAAGCCGCCGCCAAAGCCGAAGCCGAAGCCAAAGCCGAAGCCGAAGCAGAGGCAAAAGCCGCCGCCGTTGAAGCTGCGCCGGTAGCCGAGCCGCCGTTGGAAGCTACGCCGGTAGAGGCTGAAGCTTCCGCAACTAAAGAAGCTGCGCCTGCAGCCGAAGCTCCAAAGGCAGAAGAAACTGCTGCTCCCGCGGAATAAGCAAGAGCGAAACATAATAAAAGAGAAAACTCGTAATGTCTACACATTACGAGTTTTTTTTATGGGAGTTTGCCGGTAAACAAATACATCCTTTCCATATGTAAGCACGGCATTATCATGCGCGTCATACACTACAACAGTATCCTGCTTGGACTTAACCGTAAAACGGCGCTTTTCCTGCGCGTCTAACAACACGCTGTTTGTTAAAACAAATAGCAACAATATTCCGTTTTTTTTCATTTTTACAAATATTATAATGAATAAAACAATATAATTATCATAATTTGTACCCAACCAATATGACTATTCTCGCTGTCGAAAAATGACATTCTAAAATTCAATAAATTCATGCCCAACATGCAGCAGCGCTTGCAGTAGCGCTTACACATCCTGCCCATACGGCAATAGCTGCAGGTCCCGTAGCGGTTGAAACGGCAGCAGCAGCACAAGTGGCAGCAGCTCCGACACTTTTTGCCGTACATTCAATTTTTCACTGCTGTACGATAATTGCGCCCTTTTCGCTGCCTGATATTGCAGGATTCATATCCGTTTATTAACTTTGTCGCAGAAACAAAAAAAGAAAAGCAATGGCATACTATCTTGATCCGAAAAACGATTTGACCTTCAAGCGGG
>JAIROL010000048.1 GCA_031257565.1 Tannerella sp.
TGTCGGGAGATAATTACCGCTCCGCCGTTACATGGCGATTTATCGGAGCGCCGTCTGTTGTTACCGTAGAAGCGGTGCGGGCGGGAGCATGGCGTATTCCGGACCAGAACAAGGCAATTTTGATGTTTGCCGGCAGTAACGACAGGATATTGGACTTGCAATTAGATGTTAATCTGAAAGAATTAGGATTCGATCCTGCTCATATTCAAATTGTTCGTCATAATACGGACGGCTCGACTCAGAAGCTGCCGGTCTTGCCGAGTTATATACGATTTGAACCGGAGGAAGCATTTGTACTGGAGATTCAATCGGTAAAAGAAGGGTAATTAATAGAGTTTGTGTAAATTTACGCTGCATTAATTCATCAAAAACCAGCCTGTTTTTGATGAATTAATGCTAATGGAATTGTGTTGCCATTATTAAGCGTGTGCAGACTATACTGTTATTTCGAAATGAATTTTTCCAGCCATTTGCCGCAGACTGTATTTTGTTCGGGATAGGTCCAGTGTCCGGTGTTGAGGTATAAATCCAATTCTTTCTTTCCCGGAATAACATTGTAGGCTGCATACATGGAAGTAGGCGGACAAGTTGTGTCATTGAATCCCCAACTGTACCAACCCGGGACTTTTACCCGTTTTGCGAAGTTTACAACGTCAAAATAAGCCAGCGTTTCGACTTCATTTGGTTGTGGTTTTGCATTTCTGTAGTAGTGGGGCCAGCCTCCGGCGCGGTTATTCAGATAGCCGGCATAGTCGCACATAGCCGGATAGTATGCCGCCAGAAATTTGATTCGCTCATCGAGCCCTGCGGTAATGATCGACAGTGCGCCGCCCTGGCTTCCGCCGGTAACGCCTATCGTGGAGCCGTCAAATTCCGGTAACGAATGAATAAAATCAACAGCGCGTACGCATCCTGTAAAAACGCGTTTGTAGTAATGTTTGTCGCGGTTGTTCATGTTAATCTGATAGTAATCTCTCAATGCCCCTGCGGATAAGTTACTGTAAACTTCCTGCGGTAGCGTGACCGGAATACCATGAATACCTATCTCCAGAACGATAACTTTGTCGCCCATGCTTGTCCCCGCGTAGGGACGGATGCCGGCGCCCGGAACTTTCAGAACCGCCGGATATCTGCCCGGAGTATTCGGAACCGTCAGTATGCCATAAATGCGAGAACCTGCGCGTTCGTTCTGAAAACTTACTTCATATACGTCTATTGTAGAGGCGCATTTTTCGGGTAATAGAATCATTCTGGGATTTAACGGGGTTTTGCGGGCATCCTCAATTGCACTGGTCCAAAATTCGTCAAAATCTTTCGGTTCGGCGCTTGTCGGTTGTATTTTCTCAACGTCATAGCCGGCAGTTGCCATTCCTTCATATTTCACGCCGTCGACCTCTGCCGTAACTTTGCAACGCAGGAAGCCGGGTTCTTTCATAGACGATTTCAATGTGATCTCGCCGTTCTTCAGGACAACGCCCTGTTTCTTCTCCGTTGGAAAAAATTCAGGGCCGATTTCGTAATCGACAGAAACATTTTTCATCAGCACATTGTCCTTATAAACCTGTACATGGAAGGTTGCATTTTCTTTTACGTTATAGTTCCAGTCCGCATGGTCCGGAGATACAACAACATTGACCAATCGTTGTGCAGGTTGAGCCTGCATGTCGGCAACTGTTCCAAGGAAGCATAATAAGGAACAGATGAATAATAAGTTGCGTTTCATAGAATATTATTTTAAGTTTGACATGAATTATTATTTATTTTGCTCGATTCCATTTTTGTTCGATTTTTTTATATCGGTCGAAAATATTGTATGCGCAGTAGTCGAGATGTGTTTGTACATCAGATAGCATATCTTCCTCTACTTCTTTATAAAATCCGCATCCTGCTGTTGTAACCAGATGTTTGTCATATAAATTTTTAATTTCCGGTAAAAACTCTTTTGCTTTGATTTCCAAAAGATTAGATATGACTAATTCGATGAGTTCCGTGTCAAATGTATCTGCGTTATAATTTGTATCATGGAAAAAATGAAAGAGTTTCCGGTACCACTCAAAAATTTCGTATTTTCTTTCCGGTTCGTTTTTTGCAATAAAACAAATCGATTCTAATACGTAAACTTTTAACAATGCTTCCAGGTTGGGTTCTTTTATAAAATCAAGCAGTTTGTCCAACTTGTTTCTGCCGGCATAATAAAGCGTCAACGGCAGGATGTCGGATCCGGCGTCTCCGAAAGCGATATCTCTGAAGTCAAAACTTTGTCGCATCGTTTCAAGTATGACGTCTAAGCTTTCTTCCGCTTTCAGCTCTCCGATAAAAAACAATGCGTGCATGATTGCAAAATGATCATCATTAGTCTCTGTAATATAATCCTCCAATATCCGCAACCGGCCTATTTCATACAGAACGATGTGATTCAGGTCTTGTATGAGCGTTTTGCGAGGAAGTTTTAATATCGTCTTGATGCTCTCCTCCGGGAGCGAGTAGAAGCTTTCCTCTTTGTATAATTCTTTTAATTCGGGATGCGTAAGAATAAGCTCTTCGGGATAATTGGGCGCATTGTACATATACTCGGTCGTGATGAGTTTTACATCTTTGTCTGCAATGTAATAGGGAGAAGGAACATATTCGTAATCGTCCTCTATTCCGTCATAATCGTCGTCATCGTCGTCATCGTAATTGTAATCGTCGTCATCGTCGTACTCGTAATCATTGTCATTCAGTAAAAAATCATAATTCCCCTTGCCAACGTTTTTATTAAGTATTGGGATGTATTTTGACGCTTCGAGCGAATTTGCAGTTACTAAGAAAGGTTTTCCTTCGTACCCGAATTCATATTCTATCAACGGAATCTTTTCCGTATCTTCTTCGAGGATATATTGGGTCAACTCAAATGATTTATTCGGTTTTATGCCCAGGTCTTCCGCATACGATATGGCTCCGTATATTATATTATGGGCTTCTTCGTAGGAAATGGTTTCGAGCTCTCCGGATAAGGATATATAATCAATTATATCGTCGTATTCCTCCGGAGAGCAATTGAACTTGAAATGGGAATCTTTTACTCCCAGACAAAATATATCTGTGAGATAAAATCCCACAAGCAGATTGCCGGATTTGAATTTACGGACGACAAGAATTTCCGTTAATCCGACGTCCTGCCATCCGCTTCTGATTAGACATTCTTCAACAGGAAGCATTCTTGCTTTGGTTCTGATGTACTTTTCCGGCGATAGTTGCTGGAGATTTGGTTTTACTTTCTTTTTTGACATGGGTTGAATTTTAACTGAATCATTTTATTTGTCCGTTTCCAAATATTTTCCGCAAATATAACTAAAAATATTTTATATTGAAAATCCTCGTTTTTCTTTATATAAATCATGGGTTTTTACACATGGATGGCATGAAAATTCTTGATAGCGCCTCAAAAAAAGATTTAACCGTTTTTCTTTATATAAATCAGTGGACATTATGCATCTGTCGGAACGCATAAAGTCCACTGTTTTTATTCTTTTCAGTTGGATTAAAAATTCTTAATTGACAATGATTTCAGGGTTACAGGTCCGGAGAGACCGGAGTTTTTAGGTTTCCAGTTTCTGGCTGTGAACTTTCCGTCTTCTCCTGCGTTTTCCCTTAGTCGCGCGTTGAAATTCGTATTATAGAATTTTCGCCAGACGACGCCTTTCTTATCCATGTCGATGATCCGGTTGGCCATCAGGTTTGATACGTTAATGGCCAGTTCGTCGTTTCCTTTCAGTAAAGCTGCCGGAATCTCAAGGGTGTACGGCGCGTTGATGAGCGTACCGATATGTTCTCCGTTCAGGAATACGGAAGCGCTTTCACAGGTTGCTCCCAAATCCAGTAGCCATGCGTCGGCTTTTGTGGTTAGCGCCGGAATTTGAGTCGAATATCTTGCCGTTCCGGAAAATGACAGGTATTCCTCCCCGTATTCAGTCCACGATTTGAGTTCTCCTGTTGTTATGGAAGGCGGAAGCGTTGGCCCTCCTTTGATGAACTCGATATCCCAGTTACCGGAGAGTTCGATTGTTTCTCCCGAATTTTCATAGAACGGATAGAGATGCCCGCTCTGTTTCCCTTTGAAGGTTTCAATGATAAAACTTTCTTCCGGTTTAATTTTCAAATAGACTTCTGTTTTTCCGTCGATTTTGCGTGTTTTGGCATATCCGCTGATTCCTGTCATCGGATTGTATAAAGCAGCCGAAGAGCAGTCTGCATTAAGCGTAATCCAGCCGTCATGGCTTTTGTCGGGGGAGTTTACGACATAGTAATAAAAATTTCCGTCGTCTTTGAGTCTGCGTATGCATTGAAGCCCCGAATTGTACATGCTTTCCGGCATTACTCCCGAATTTTTTGCCAGATCGGCCATCTGATCCGACAGAATGAATTTACCTTTGCCGCATGTTGCCGTGCGGATGTTTCCGTTTTCTGTAAAAGACAAACTTTTTATTAATGTATTCATTTTGTTACTATTGTCTTCATAGTTTGTCAATCCGGGGACGTCAGACGGCAAATCTTTATAAAAGACAATCGTTGCACCCTGCCGAGCCAGTTCTATCAGTTTTTCCAATGTTTCAACAGGCATCAGATGCGTCTCCGGTATCCATATTGTTTTATAGGAGTTTCCGCTACAGCGCAGTGTTGACTTATCATAAGATACGCCTGATAGTTGCTTATCTGATATGGCGTCCCACGAATATCCGTTTTCCGTAAGATAGCTTCCGCATTCTTTGAGCGATGCATCGTCGAATGAACGGTAGTGATGCAACATGCCTCTGCCGGGTTTAGACCATAGATCGGCTACGGCATAGTATAGCAGAATGTCGTTGGCCGGCTTGCCTGCCTGCAGGAAGCTTTGTGTTCGCGCAATGGATTGGTTTAACGTGCCGAAATCGTCCCAGAAGCTATTTGCCGGCGTGAAATGGACCGATGCGTAGAAGAGCCATCCCGGCCATTCCGCTTCCCGGGGGGAATAGGCTGTTCCGTGATAAAATACGTGGTTTACTCCGGCGAGCAGGAATTTGTCGATAATCGATTTTACATCGCCCAGTGTTGACAGGAAATGCTCGTTAAGCCATGTGGCAGATTCGGATGAGGTCAGTTTTTTTCCTGTTATGTGCGCAGCCGATGGGGCGCTTTTCAGATTCACGACGTCTCTTCCCTCAATTTCGGGAATATCGCTTGCTGCATATAAATCGAGGACATTGGCGGGAGAGCCGTGCGACTGATTCCGGATGCCTTTTTCTTGTTTAGCGGCCCATGCTTGCCATTCTTTTGTATATCTTTCGAGCAACAGCCTGCCAATCGTTACGCGGTAATCATAAATCACGCGGCTGTTCATCTCCGGCGTATCTTGTCCTAATAACGCGGGGAGATGTTTGCGGAGGTCGTAGCCCTGTATCTTTTCAAATTCGGCGAGAAATTCCGGCGTCCAGTTGGATTCGTTCACAGCGTCGTCAACCTCATAGGAGTCATTGAATAAATGTCTGAGATAACTAATGTCATGATTTTGAAAAGCGTTATCAAATTTGTCGAGATATGTTTTTAGCGGTTCGGCAGCAAAATGATCGATCACATTACCCTCGCCTCCGGGACCGGCGCGTTCTACCATTTTGCCGTGAAATCCTTGAAACAGGGCGCATATCACCCATTCGCCTTCGGGCGCGGTCCATTCCAGTTTGCCGTTAATCACTTTATCTGTAATATCGATTACGTCATCAAAGCCATCCGCACCTTTTTTGTTTGCGCTGGCGGTAATTAAAGGTAACTCCTTTTCATAACGTATCTGGTCGAACGCGTATTCCTGAAGGTTCTCATTCGCCGTCACAGGTTCTTTTATATCTTTTATGGTAACTTTCATGCGTCCCTGTGTACGAACAAGCGGCTCCTGTATATATCGGATCGTCTCTTTTACCGTCGTTCCTCCCCGGACTGTAAATACGTTGGATACCATATTTTTACAGGCGGTCGTTTCGTCTATCCACGGGCCTCCGAACGGCCATCCCGACGCATTGGCAAGGTCGACGCCCAGTCCCAGCCTTTTTGCTTCATTCAGCGTATAGACGAATATATCCATCCATTCCGGCGAAAGGAAGTCAATAAACTGATTTTCCGTACCACGGACGCCATATATGGGAGTTATTTCTACCCCTCCAAGTCCTGCTTTCTGATAGGCTTCAAGCGCTGCGGTAATATTTGCCTTGTCGACTGCGCTTCCAAACCACCACCACCTGGTCCACGGTTTTGCCTCTTGCGTTATTTCCGGCCATTCGATCTTTCCGGTTTCATTCCGACTGTTTTTTTCATTATTACATCCGCTCAGGGCGATCAGGATGAAGAATGTGATAATAGAGAACTTTGTTTTCATACGTACATTAATTTATCTTTTGACACTGAAATTTATTTTTAAACATTAAGGGAAACATAGAACTCGCCATGTTCATCAATCTTTGGCGCAAGCCGTTTTTTCGATAGTGTCTTAAACCGGTTGATAACATTTCGTATTCGTCAGTGCAGGCCTTATCTGACCCTGAAATCAAACCAGATATCCATGTGTACGCCTTCGTCTCCCTTTTTGATACGGATATTCGACGGTTGACTATTCGGTCCGTGCTGGCGAATCGGTTTGAAACTGCGCATTCCCGGTATTTCATACAAAAAGGAGATATCTCCTTCGGGAAATTCCGGGTTAGCCGGCCAGCCGGAGATATTATCATCCGGTTCCGCCGGGGTGAAGACTCTCAGGAAAACGCCATCGCTACCGCTGTAAAATGTAATCGGCGATTCGATGGTATTAAGCGTACTCCAATACATATTTCCGTGATATCCTTTGAATTCCGGATAGACTAAATTGGAAAAATCACCTCCGGTGACGGCGTTATTATAATCTTTGCTCCATACTCCGTAATTAGCGCCCCTGATGCGGTTTTTCCATACGCGGTACGGACCGCGCCCGAACCAGTCCATACTTTTTACCTTATCTTCGGGGTAAGAGAACGTAAATCCGAATCGGTTGATGTCGTCTTCGAAAACGGCTTCGTCAAAGCCGGCTCCGATATTTGCTTTGTTAAGCGTTACGGCATACATCCGGAGAAGTCCTGCCGGAGTCATGGTCCAGCGAATGGAGTCGACTGCGCCTAAATAATAAGCGGTGAAAATCGCATCGCCTCCTTCCTGTCTGAATTTCACTTCTTTTATTTTTGCTTTCATCCCTACGGGTATCGGGCCGTTATTGAATGAAACGGATCCATTCGCGTTATTCACTCCGGCGATATACCCGTTGATTGTATCGAATGTAACTGAAACATGGTCGGAAGAAAGCGTAATTTTGTTACCTTCCTGCTTCGCCGATGTTTTTCCTTCCGGAGCGCTGTTTTTTAATTGTTCCCGCGTATATTCTCCGGCATAACGGATAGGCCATGTCCATGTGCAGATCTCATTTCCGTGGCGGTCCCATGCTTTGATTTCCAGTATATCTCCGCTGAAGAAGTTTTCGGGGAGTTGCATTTGCGCTTTACCTGCTTCATGCGGGTCAATAGGCGGAAGCGTTACGATACCTGATGCGATAGCCCTGGTTTCTTTGTTTTTGAGCGGAGAGGACGCCGCGAGTATCTTATATTCCATTTTGCAGGTATTCAGATTTGAAAACAGATAGTCGTTGCGTACGATAAATTCCCCGTTAAAACCGGAAGTGATGAAAACGTTTTCAAATTGAATGGGCGCCCATATATCGCGTACTGCGTAGTAGCTGCCTTCTTTTTCGCGGTAAGGGCCTACAATGCCGTCGGCGCCGTTTGAACCGTCCGAGTCAAGCATACCTCCTTTGTCAACACGCTTGACTGCATTGTCGGAAAAATCCCACATAAATGCTCCGGCAAAAAGCGGATGGGCCGTGTAGCTTGCCCAGAAATCTTCCAGTCCGGCGCCATGTCCCTGATCATACAGGCCGTGCATGAATTCCGTCGGCATAAAGACTTTGTATCCGTTGATGAAACGTGCGATACCGGTCAGGAAAGTGGGGTAGTGATGGGTATCCAGATTGTCGCGATCCGCCCATGCATGGATGACATGGCGTTTTTGCGGATCATATTCGGCAAACAGAGGAACCAGGTCGTAGTTAAATCCTCCTTCATTGCCATTGCTCCACAAAATAATGGAAGGATGGTTTACATCACGGGTAACTAATGATTTCACTAACCTGGAGCCAATCCGGGTATTGTATGAATTTTGCCATCCGGCTAATTCCGATACGACGAAGATGCCCAGCGAGTCGCAGACTTCCATAAAATGCGTATCGGGCGCATAATGAAACCGGATAGCATTAATATGCATTTCCTTAATCAGTTTTCCGTCCATGACGCTTATCTCCTTATTCGTCGTACGTCCGCCGTCAGGATGGAAGGAATGGCGGTTTATTCCTTTCAGTACGACTTTTGTTCCGTTTACGTAAAGGCCGTCTTTTACCCGGAATTCGATGGTGCGGAATCCGATACGTTCTTTGTAAATATGTACCGTTTGATTGTTTCTATCACATAATTTCAGTGTCAGATCATACAAGTTCGGCGTCTCCGTGTTCCATACTTCGACATGATCCCATTGGAAACGTACGGCATGTTCGTTTCCGGTTTTCAATGCGGCCGATTGTTGCCGGTAGCCGGCCGGTTGTTTGCCGTTCTCTGTTTTGACCGGAGAAATAGATGCCCGGATAGAATATCCTTCTTCCAGCGGCGCAGTAAAAATATCCGCATACAAAGAACCGTCTGCTTTGGCGTCTACAGCGATACGTTCGATATTTACCAATGGTTTTGCTTCAAGGTATACCGGTCGGTAGACGCCTCCGAAAAGCCACCAGTCCGCTTTGCGTTCGGCTGCATTGACCGACCGGTCGGATGATTCTTTGCCGACCTCGACCCTCAGTTCGTTTTTACCCGCTTTCACCTTGTCGGTGATATCATAGGAGAATCGGTTAAAACCTCCCTGATGAATATCTCCTGCGGATTTTCCGTTGACCAGAACGTGCGTGTCGGTCATTACTCCTTCGAAAATAATCGTAATCTGTTTATTTTTCCATGCAGACGGTATTTGAAATGTAGTTGTATAAATGCCTGTTTCCTGCGGCGGATGTTCCCGATTTCTCCGCACATACCATCGGCCGTAAGAATATTCTCCGAAGCCTTGCAATTCCCATTGGGAGGGGACTTCGATTTTTGACCATTTCTTACTGTTCATTCCATCGCTGCAATAGAACTTCCATGTTTTTGTATCACCCAAACCTTTGCCGGAGAGATAGAGCGTTTCCGTCTCGTTTGCATTTGCAAACAAAGAGAACAGAATGCTTAATGCGATTAATACCTTTTTCATTTCAAATCTTATATGTTTGATTTTTTTTTTGACATTAATTGAAGATACTTTCAGTTATTGTTTTTTTTGATTTTTGAAAATACAAATAAAGTATTTTAGAATAAATTAACCGATGTTATTTTGTCCATAAGTATGGAATATTGTACAAAAAAACAGTATTAGAATCATTTTACCGGTTTAACGTTTCTAAAAAGTCGATCTCGACTATTCTTAATTCGTTGTTTGTCCGGTCGCCGCCTTCCGCCTTGAAAAGGTCGAGTTCGCCGGCGGCGGTCGCTACGACTTCGACAATTTGCCCGAAGGCATCGGAATCGAGTGTGGCGCCTTTGAGACGGATTGTTATTTCGTTTGTTCTGACGGGTTTCACCGGCAGATGAACGTAGCCGAGGCTCATATCGGTTTCCCCGCTCCATACCAATTCCTTTCCGGCAAAAATCTCCAACGGATACGAACGGCGGCGCCAGCCGGTCAGTTTGATGCAGACGTCGTCGATTTCGGCATATCGATCCAGCTGATAGGTAATCCATGCGGCGTTTAAGCGCCCGTCGTTTTTCCATTCGCTCAGTTCGTTGTCGTCATAGCTATAAGCGGCCTCTTGGGCGTTTATTCCGGCTGTTGAGGATTTGATTTTCACGTTTACTTTCGATTTTTTATAAGAAGGCGTCAACGGAGTCTCCCCACGATCGAGCCTGCCGGGTAGTTTTTCGCCCGGGAAGAAAGCGCTAAGCCCGTCTTTTACTTCTATGGGAATGGATGTAAATGATATTTCTTTCGCTCCCAAACCGTCAGCTTCCGCTTTTAATGTAATTTTTCCGGCTTGGGTATCGGAACGGATTAAAACCCTTGTGATACCACATTCGACCGGTAATTCTTTTGCTAAAACATAGTTGCCGACTCCTTGTGCGATACCGCCTCTCCATTCCGCAGCGCCCTGTAAATCGAATTTTACCATATTATTGGCGAGCGGTCGCCGGTCGCCGTTTTCGTCTACAACTTCGACCTGTATCATCGCCAGATCGGCTCCGTCTGCATGTAATCCATCCGGACTATGCATCAGCGTTAATTTCAGCTCTTTTGGCTCGCCGGCGGTTTTGACGGAATAGCGGCTTAATTCCTTATTATCTTCATTATAGCTAACCGCCTCAATAACTCCCTTTTCCCATTGTATCGAATCGAAGGTAAACATGAAACGGTAATCCTGCCTGCCGAACCCTTTGGATTTTCCGTTGATCAACAGTTCGACTTTTGCTCCGGAAGAAACCACATAGATGGGTTTCACAATATCCGGGGTATAATTCCAGTGTCCGATAATGTGTGTATGGTCTTTTTCCACATCTACCCAACCATCCCACATCACTTTGTGTGCGAAGTAACCGTCTTTAGGTATTCTCAACGGATCGACTACGCCGCTTCTGCGATAGTTTTCTTCGCCTCGATAGTGTGTCTGGCTATCGGAAAAAATGATTTTGGCGCCGCCCGAGCTGACCCTGTTTCCCGTTCCCGGACGTTCGCGCCAATAATCGTACCATCTGCGTATAAGTTCTACGGCCAGCATGTCCTGATTGTGATTGTATGCGCTTGCATCCTGTTCTCTGTATAAAGGTCCCGCCCCTTCTTTGTGAAAAGGATAGCTGTACTCATCCCAGTATTTTCGTAATCCTTCGTCGCGGCAATATTCCGTGGCAAACAGTGGGCGGTGTTCGCTTTTGTTGATGTAAAGCATTTCACCGCCCCATTCGGCTTCGCGGATATCCAGCATTTCACGGGAACCCATAGCGCGTCCGCCATTCGGATCGTACTGATTCCGTATGGCTATCATCTCCAGCATGTGTTCGCGACTGATCGACTCGTTACCTGATTCGTAAAACAGAATACTCGGATTATTTTTGAAATAGATGATGGCGTCGCGCATCAGTTCTTTCCGTTGCTCCCAACGGCGTCCTTCAACATCTTTCTCCGCGTCTCCGGCCGGCATCACCTGGATGACGCCGACCCTGTCGCAGGATTCCACATCCTGTTTCCAGGGGGTTACGTGCATCCAACGGTAAAAGTTTGCGTTATGGTCAATCAGCAATCCATTGGAGTAGTCGCTCATCCAGGGCGGTACGGATAAACCGACGCCCGGCCATTCATTGCTTGTACGCTGGGCATAGCCTTTCATTTGCAGTACACGGTCGTTCAACCGGATTTCACCTTCGGCAAAGCGGGTTTTCCGGAAACCGGTTTTTGTCGTTATTTCGTCTACCGGTTTGTTATTTACAATTAGTCTTGTCTTTACATCATACAGATAACCATACCCCCAACTCCAGAAATGCAAATTCCCGATTTCGGCAGAAGCTTTTACCGTAACCGTTTCGTTCGGTTTTACGGATACGGTAGCGCCTTTGAATGAACCTGCCGGTTTTCCATCGCGGTCAAAGATTTCCACTTCATAACCGACATGGAAGGTTTTGTTATGTTCGTTACGAATTTCCGATTCGGCGTTAATAACTGCTTTCCGGCTTTTGACATGTATGTCTGTGGCGTAAATGTACACGCCCACTGTCTGCAGATTGCTGTATAACGGCAGCGTCTGGTATAACTTATCGGCGATATGCAGCCATACGTTTTTGGGTATGCCGCCGTAGTTAGAGTTAAAATTGTTATTGTTCCACTGAAATTCGGTACCGGTAGCTTTTTCTTTGTATTTCCAGTTATTATCGGTCCTGACAGCCATTACATTTTCACCGTCGAAATTAATGTAAGGAGTTAAGTCGAATCCGACAGCCATCACCCCGTTTTCGTGCAATCCGATATGTTTGCCGTTCAGGTAAAAATCGGCTCCTTGCCTTACGCCCTCAAATTCGATAAAGACTTTTTTCCCTTTTGCCGTTGCGGGAAGTTTAAAATGCTTGCGATACCATGCGATGGTGTCCGTCATATCTTTGATATCGACTTTGAATGCTTCATCTTCATTAAATGCCCTCGGCAAAGTGATTTTTTTCCAGTTATTATCCGGAAGTTTTATAGCTTCCGCTCCCGGAATATCTCCTACATGCAGTAGCCATTGGGAGTTGAAATTATATTTTTCTCTGTTATTTGCGTTCAGAGCGTTCAGAGCGGACGAGAATAAAAATAAAACGAAGAGGACTTTTAATAGTTTTTGCTTTTTCATAAGATATATTACTATTAATAACCATAATTCTGATAAGCTTTTTTGCCTGTCTCGTCCAATAGTTTGCCGTTCTCGTCGGTCAGCAGGTCAATGACGGATTGGGCAAACGGTTTCAATGTATAATGAGGTTTATAAAATCCTTTGCCGTCGCCCAATTGTCCCTGTCCGCCAATCAGATTGTCGGCAACATCCCATAATCCTTTTAATGATGAGGCCATCTGGTTGTGGTAAATGATACGGTCGGCCTGCCATCCGGAATGATGAAGGTTTTCGTAATAAATCATCTCGTTGTTCAATTCGCGTGCCAGTTCATTCAATATGAAGTTTACAAAACGGTCTTCCGTACCGGATGCCGTCGCCGGATAATTTTCCAATCCGGAGTTTTCGGAAGTTCCGTCCCAGTATGTAGCATCAATCATCATCTCGTTTGTCATATCCTTTTCAACCGTATATGGCCATTGTTGTTCCGTTTCGGTCAGATTTTCGTGTCCGGGTTGCAGGCGTGCCAGTACTTCGGCCCGGTTTTCCCCGCTTTTAAAGGCTGCACGCATACGTATCGTATTGATGTCCTGCACGGCTGAACCGTAGTCCCCTTTTCGTCCGTAGGCTTCGGCGCGTAGCAGGTAAGTTTCGGCCAGACGGAATACGGGTATGTCGCGCGTTCCGCCGGAGCCGCCAAAGGACGCCCGGTTCGGATCATCGTATTTCAGGGAGCCGGGACTTGTGGTAGCGCCTGTTTTATCTAATCCTGCGTAGCTTTTGTTGTTGTATGAATAGGTGCTGTTCGCAGTCTGGATCGGGGCACGGTAATAATAATTGTTACCGTCTTTCAGCCACCGGGCTAAAACAACGAATGGCTGACCTAAAGCTTCGTTGATATCGAGCGCAGTTTCTTTGGTATTTTCCACATAAGCGAACGCCAGGTCGCCTTTTCCTATCTTGTGTTCGCCTTCCACAGCCAGGCGACCTCCCCATGATTCCCGGGTATATGTGGGCCGGATATATTCATTGAAATAGTCAGCCATCTCTTTTGTCCATACCACGGTCGCATTGCTGCTATTATTGTAAGCGTAGTAATCTTCGTTGGGCGACCCGCTGGTAGTGGACGAGCCTCCGCGCAACGCGGTTTTGAATTCAACATGGAATGATTTCTGATAACGGGAATCAGCATGTTTATTGACATACAGGTCGTATCCAAAATCGTTGGTAAGGCCAGTAGGATCGACCTTGGTAGGTCCTTCCCATACAAAATCGGGAATACCCCATGCGGCGTTAGTATATCCTGCACCGATATATACCAGGATGCGATTCCCGTAGCGTCCGTTTTCCGAAGTAGCATAAAGGGCTGACTGTATAATCTCCCGGCTGGTTTCATTGGAATAATCATCCAGCGGATGACTGAACAATTTGGCATAGTCGCTTTCTAATTGATAATAGCCGTGGTTAATTACCCGGGATGCAAAAAAGATACAGGAATCCAGGTCGGAGCCTGCGTTTCCCTTGTACAGCATACCCAGATAAGATTTTTCATTTGTATTGTCGATGGAACCGTCCGCCTGGCGTCCGTATTCCGTACTCCCGTATCTGGCTCCCTGTGCACGCTGCAGGTAAAGTTTGGCCAGAAAATGTGCTGCCGCCCCTTTGGTTGCACGTCCGTATTCGTTTGCCAGGTTTAATTCATTTACGTCCGGCAGGTTTTCGAAAGCGAAACGCAGGTCGCCGATGATCAGTTTATATATGTTTTCTGAAGTCTGACGAACGTAGTTATAGTTGCCCGGTAATTCGGTAGTATATCCTTCCGGAATATAAACATCCCCGTACATCGTATTCAGTATATAGAGTGCATAAGCCCTGTTAAACAATGCTTCGGAAAGGCGCAGGTCGGCATGTGCCTGATCTTCGGCGAATTTTCCCAACGCTTCGTTATTGCGTATCGTCTGTATGGCTCTGTTACAGTTATTTATAATGGGGTAATATCCTAATAAAGAGTTTGATGTGTATTCTCCGCATAGATTGTTTGCACGGCTTGCGATCGTTCCGCTTGAATTCCATTCACTGGCCGAAAATAAAGCCTGATTTGCTACTTTGCTATTGAAATTGTCTACTCCGCACAGGAATGTTGCGGGTCCCTGATAATATTGCTTACTGACACGAAACGCGTCGTATGTTCCGACAATTAACTGTTCCAGACCGATTTCCGTGTTGAAATAGTCCTGTGTGATGGTGGCAACCATTTTTTCTTCCAGGAAACTGTCCGTACAGGAGAAACCTCCCATTACAATGACTGATAGTAGAATATATTTTTTCATCTTCTGTTTGTTTTTATTGTTCATTAGAAACCTAATCTTAATCCTATTACAAAGCTGCGTGTAATAATCGTATTGTTTGTTTGTCCTCCGATATATCTGAAATCTCCGTTAGAGCGGCTGTTTGCCCTCCAGCCCGTCATATCGTCGGGATTGATACCGGCTTTTACCAGTTCGCCGCCGAATATAAACGGATTCAGTACTTGTCCGTATACGGAACAATTCGCCACGCCCGCCTTGCGGAGAAGCGTTTCTGGAACGGTGTATGACAGAGCGATATTTCGTACCACAACCATATTGCCTTTTGTGTAATTCATATACGAACTGTAATCGGTGAATGATTGTCCGCCGCTCAGAGGCTGGGGATATTTTCCGTTCGGGTTGTCTTTGCTCCAGATATCGCTTTCATTGCGCATGCCGTAGGTTTGTATCAGACCGTAATAAACTCCTCCGAAACGACCGTATAAGAAAGAACTTAACTCGAAATTTTTGTAAGTGAAAACCGTCGTGAAACCGCCTTCCCATTTGGGTAGAAAAGATCCCTGGAAGATATTGTCGTCGTTGTTGATTACACCGAAACCGTTATCCATATAGGTTGCTTCAATGCCTTCTCCGTCGAGGGTGATTGTTTTTGTAACAGAGCCATCCGTACCTTTTGCCACTTCAATAAAGGGTTGATCTACGATTTTAGCTTGCCCGGGCATCATTGTAATACCGTTTGCCTTGTATAGTGCCAGTAATTTCCGGTCTGCGGTGTTATCCTGCCATATGCGATCGTATTTTTTTGTCCATACTTCGTCGATCGGTTTGCCTATAAACCAGCCGTTAGCCGGGTCGTCGGTTTTTCCGTCGGATAATTCCACGATTTTTTCCTTGTTGGCGAAGAATGTAAAGTCTGTTCTCCATGTAAAGTTTTTTGTGTTGATGTTCACGGTTGACAGTGTTACTTCAACCCCTTTGTTTTGTGTTTTTCCGATATTGGAAAGGATGGATGTATAGCCCGTCATCATGGGAATGGAACGGTTAAGCAATAAATCGGATGTATTTGATATATAGTATTCGAAGCTACCGGTGATTCTGTTTTTCAGAACCCCGAAGTCTACTCCGATGTTTGTCGAAGCGGTTTTTTCCCAGCCTAATAATCTGTTCGGCAAGATAACAGCTTTGGCGCCTGTAGTCGCTGTCGATACATTTCCTTGGCCGAAAGTCATGTTTGCATAGGTAGAACTCATCGTTCCTCCTGTCTGATATGAACTGATCGCTGCGTTACCTGTCACACCGTATCCTATACGCGGTTTAATTTCGCTGATCCAGTCGATATGTTCCATGAAGTCTTCCTGTCTCATTTTCCACGCCAGCGCTGCGGAAGGGAAAAAATCCCATTTGTTGCCTTCAGCCAGCATGGATGCACCATCCCAGCGACCGGTCAGAGTTAGCAGGTATTTGTCCATCAGGTTGTAATTGAGACGTGCCATACAGGAAGCGCGTTGTTGTTGGTTGAATCCTGAACCAACGTTTACCTTGGACAGGTCTGAACTCCCGACATTGTACCAGAGTGCGGTAGGAAATATGCTCTCGTACGCACGGACATTCAATGATTCGGTACGGTAGTGTTCTGCCGATTGCATCAGTGTTACACCGAGCGTGTGTATATTGTTGAATGTTTTATTTGCGTAAATAAGATTTTCCAGTGTCCATGCGAGACGGGTTGACTGATTATTATACGCAACGTTCGGGGCAGAACCGGGAGCGCCGGTGGGATTGGTAAATTCATTGCTATAATAGTTTCCCAGACGCGAGTTTCTAAATTGTGTACCGAAATTTGTTCTCCATTTTAGCCACGGTAACAGGGTGGCTTCTGCGTAGGAACTCATCATCAGTGAATAGTTTCGCGTTTCATTTTGCGCTTCCTCGATATTCCGCAAGACGTTGTGATAGGACGGACCGTTATTGACGCGCAATAGACTCCCGTCCGTATCGTAAGCCGGGGCATATTGCGCCAGATTCATCGCCAGACCATAAGAATCCTTTGCGACGGTATTGGAGCTGTTGTCGACAATACCGTAGTTTTGTATGGAGTGGCCGGCATTGAGTCCGATACCTGCTTTTAGCCATTTTGTCGCCTGTGCGTCGCCGTTGATGTTGACCGAATAGCGTTTGTAACTCTGGTCTATCAGCGCTGCCTGCTGGTCAAGATAGGAAAGAGACATATACAAAGATGTTTTTTCCGTTCCGGACGATATGGAAACCTGATGATTATTTGTAATGGCAGTACGGGTCACATAATCGCGCCACGGGGTAGTCGGGATATTCGCCGAATTATATACGGGAATGCGGTCCGCATAACCTAACGCATTGCGCTCATAGTCCGTTGCGTCGCGCATAACCGGCGTTCCGTCAGCGTTGAACCGGAAAGCCGATTCGAATACCGGCTGCATATACGGATAGCCGGAAGCGCTGAAAAGTATGTCGCTATCGACGTCAGGGTCAGGGGCATTGCCGTACTTGCCGGTATAGGAACCGGCATTGATTCTCGCCTGCCTGTTCCAGTCTATTTGTTCGCCGGCGTTCATCCAGTCTGTCAGAGAATGAAGGTCTGAAAAGGTAATAGTTCCGTCGTAATTGATACTTGTCCTTCCTGCTTTTCCTTTCTTGCTCGTTATCAGAATCACACCGTTCGCAGCGCGGGAACCATAAATTGCCGTAGCAGAGGCGTCTTTCAAAATTTCAATGGATTCGATATCATTCGGGTTTATATCCGACATGGAACCGGCTATCATAGGGATTCCGTCGATAACGTATAAGGGGTCGTTTGATGCATTGATAGAGCGGTTACCGCGTACGCGGATCTCGCCCAACTCTCCCGGGCGGTTGTTTAGCGTGATCTGCACGCCGGCCGCCTTTCCCTGCATGGCTTGTAAGGCATTTTGAACAGGGCGTTCTTTTAGTACTTTTTCGGAAACCCGGGTTAGCGCTCCGGTTACGTCGCTTTTCTTTTGTACGCCGTAACCGACGACGACGACTTCATCCAGCGCCTGGAGGTCTTCTTTTAATTCTATCGTAAAATTATTTTTATTTCGGACGCTCATCTCCTGTGGTAAATACCCGATGTAGGATACGACAAGGATGCCATCTTCGGGAGCGTCAAGGCCGAAGTTGCCGTCTATATCCGTTATGTTTCCGATGGTAGTTCCTTTTATCGTAACGTTTGCCCCGACGACCGGTCCTCCGCTGTCGTCCAGTACGATACCCGAAATCCTTTTTGAGCCGGTAGGGAGTACCGCGTTTTTCTTCCTGTCGGAAATCACGATTGATTTGGCAGAAACAATACTGTATTCCAGGTTTCTGTCTTTCAGCGTTTCGTCAAGAACAGAAGAAACCGAGGCGTTTGCTTTTGAAATGGTAATGTTTTTCAGGGTATCAATCACTGCGTCCCGATAAGAAAAACGGTAGGTTGTCTGTTTTTCAATGGCATTAAAAACTTCTTTTAAAGAAGCGTTTTTAAGGTTGATTGTAATTTCTGTTTTTTGTTGGGCTATGGTATCCGCATTGCAGAAGAAAACCAATAACAAAAATAAAGTAAACAGCTTCTGTTTTACATGTTTGTTCATTTTTATCGTAATTTAAAGTTAGAACTTATACCTGCTATATCAGGCGTTATCGATAGTGAAGACAAATAAAAAAAGAAGAAGTACCAAAGAAAAAATATGTTAGAAAACATAAAAAAAATAAACTGCGAAATTTTGAAATCCCGTAGTTTATTATTGAAAACAATCTTTTGCCTGTATTCGCTACGAAAATCGGATTCCGCAGGAATTTTTATGTAACTAATAATTTTTTAAATGTATTTCCTTACCGATCATTTCAGTTTTCAGGTGATATGATTTTTCGATTACTTCCAGCGCTTCATTCAGGTCTGATAACGGCAATGTTCCGGTGAATTTATCTTCAAGGCAATTTTCGCAGAAGACTTTTATCTTCACATGATAGTTTTCTTCTATTGCCTCAAGTATATGCGCCAATTCTCTGTTGCGGAATATCATATCTCCTCGTCTCCATGCCGGTGAGTTTCGGATATTTTCGTCGGCGATGACGGTAATATTGCCTGTCAGTTGGTCTAAGATAGCCTTTTCGTTCGGTTTCAATATTACGTTTTCATTGCTTTTGGTAGATAGCAATAAAACGCTTCCTTCTTCCAATGACAATTCGGCCGTATTATTGCGTTCGCGTACAAGAAGGTTAAACGTCGTCCCCAGGACTTTTACCTGCAAGCCTTTTGCATTAATCAGGAACGGAACCTCCTTATCCCGGTATACCTTGAAATATCCTTCTCCTCCGAAATTTATTTTTCGCTCTTTTTTGTTGTAATCTTTCGGAAGGTATCCTAACTTCGAATCCCAGTTGAGCGCAACCGTTGTGCCGTCCGGTAATGTAATACCGGCGCGTTCTCCCTTTTCGGTTGAAACAATCATTTCCTCGGATATAATCATGTTATTTTCCCTGTAAAAATAAGCGGTAAGTAAGATGAATACAGGCAGTAATATTGCAGCGGCAATCTGGCCCCATTTGATAAGTAAAAGGAAAACGGATTTTTGTTCCCTGACGGATGCATCGACGTTCTTTTTAATCCGCTTTATGCGCTCGTCTTCGACAAAAGACGTGTCGATCTCTTCGTTCAGCCATGCATCATACATCTGTAGTTCTATTTCGCTGTCGGAAGCGACATTTACTTTCTCCCTTAGCGCTGCCAGTTCTTCGGAAGATAGCCGATTATTCCTGTATTTTGGTTCGAGTTCGTTCATTTGCCTTTTGTTATGATGACGTTTGTCGTTTTGGATTGTACCATGAAAATCGTTTAATTTATAAATAATGACATTAAAATAAATGAAAAGATACCTAACTTTTCCTTCAATGATTTTAATCCCAGAGATAACTGATTTTTTACCGTTTGTTCGCTCAACGAAAGTTTTTCGGCAATTTTCCTGTTGGATAAATGCTGCATACGCGACAGAATGACGACCTTCTGCTGAGTTGAAGGCAAGGAATCGATCGCTTTCCGAACCTGTTGGATGAATTCGGTATATTCAATATGATAATGGGCGTCGTCGACGGATAATGTTTCCGTATATTTGATATATTCTTCGTATGCGGGGTGATTCAGCCTTGAACGGTATGCGTTGATCAGATGATGTTTTGCCATGATAAAAAGCAGTGAACGTAAGGTTTCGTTTTGTTTGATATTTTCTTTGTTTGTCCAAAGTTTAATAAAAACATCCTGTACGATATCTTCGGATTCTTCGGGCGATTTGGAGAATTGCAAGCTGTATGCGTAAAGGCGTTTGGAATACATTTGATAGATGCGGTCAAAAGCTTTATGCGATCCTTGCTTTAAAGCTTGAATCAGACTTTGTTCCGTTATATCTGTGTGTTTTTCCAAAATCAGGTTATTATAATATAATGATTAGAACCGGCTGTCATTTTTTAAATTTTTCCTGACGATCTGAATTAAAAAATTTATATTCCGGAAGATAATTTTCCGGCAAAGAAACATTATTTGTGGAACTCCGAACATGTTATTTTATTCAAATACATGGAATATTGTACGGAAAAACGGCTTTATGGGTTATTCCCCCCACACGCCGGGACAACGCTGTTTAATCTTTCCTGTCCGTTCATTTACCTTATCCCGCTTTTTAGCGCCTCCTTTTTTATGTATCCCCTGATGGATGGCTTGCAAATTCTCCTCAAAAAGCGCAAAAATGTATAACCGGATAGTTTTCAGACGGTATCACTCTCAAAAAAACAGGAAAAAGTTTTGGACTATCCAAACTTTGTGATAATTTTACAAGCGTTTGATTGGATTTATTAAACGCACGGAAGATATGAAAACAAAATGCTTGATTTTATTACTTATGCTGACGCTGAC
>JAIROL010000287.1 GCA_031257565.1 Tannerella sp.
AACTTTGTGTCGCAAAACAAATCAAAAAAAATGCTACATGACAAAAGTACAAAAATCATTTCAGAACTCAAAAATTATTTCAGTTCGAACGAAAAAATATTTCAAACGCTGTTTACAGAGTTGCGTTCTTTGAAACTTTCCGATAAAATGTTTCGCTCTGTTGATAAAAACAACACCCATTTCAGTGGTTTTCAGAAGTTTACAATTCCGACACTTTTCCCGCTGTTTGATGTAAAACATATTTCAAATTACAATGAAAGCGCTTTAACACTTTGAATGTTGCTTAAAACGAACTTGCGAAAGTTGAATTACATATATTATTATCAATCATATACGAACTGCCATCCACCAATTTGAGACACTATCGGTACTTTCAGCCTTCACGGTTCTTCCGTTTATAGCTTTTCCCTTTACATCTTATGAGGAGTTCCCGTGTTCCGATTGAACGCCTCCATACAAGTCATGTCACCTGAACGCCGGATGCCGTACCGACAATAAACAGGCTCTTTCAGTACTCCTCCCAACAACGGGTTAAATTATTGGTTTTGACATCTTCCGACAAGTTTCGACGCGTCGGCAGTGATTCTCCCAACAACGGGTTAAATTATTGGTTTTGACATCTTCCGACAAGTTTCGACGCGTCGGCAGTGATTCTCCCTTGCGGTCATCTCCTGTATGGATACCTGACGGTTTATACCGCCTTTTAAATGTATCGCTCACTACAATGGTTTTTCTTCTTCCAGTGCAGCATACGCCGGTTTGCACCCACCTCCTGTAAGGCGATTGCGGGAGGCCGGACTCCCATCATTCAATCAGTTACGACATAGTGTTACAACTCTCTTTTGTCTCACGGCACACTAACCCAAATTGCTTATTAGCGCTTATTCTCTAATGACAGCCATTAGAAAATAAACAATTTAATAAACTATTACAATCTTAAATAAAGCAAGACAACGCCTAATCAGCTTATTTATCTCAGACACTTGCTTTGTTCGTACATATACTTCTATGTATCTGCGAAATTTTTATTACTTTTGTCGCCGGATAATTAGAAAAAGCATGAATAAAATATTCGTCGCTATCGTCGCTTTTCTGTCCGTAACCATGTCGTCTATACAAACAGAAGCGCAACGCTTAGCAAACCCATTTGATTTCCCGATACAGTTATCAGGCGGATTTTGCGATTTACGAGCCCATCATTATCATGCAGGTATTGATATTCGTACAAAATCCGGCGAAGGCCACGCCATGCATGCCGTACAAAAAGGCTACATATCGCGCGTATCTGTCCGTCCATGGGAATATGGGCTTGCCATATATATCACGCATCCCGATGATAACCTGATTACTGTTTATGGGCACTTGCAAAAATTTAACCATCGTATAGCCGAAATTGTAAAAGAAAAACAATACGAAAACGAAAACTATTCCGTTGATATTAAGTTTGAACCTGATATCTTCCCCATAAAACAGGGAGATTTAATAGGTTATAGCGGAAACTCCGGCAGTTCGGGGGGACCTCACCTTCATTTCGAAGTACGCGACATGCAGACAGGCGAATGGATCGACCCTTTGATCTTCTACAAATCCGATGTTCCGGACACATGCAAACCTCTGGTACGCGGACTGAAAATCTATCCGACCGAGGGCAAGGGAATGGTCAATGGAAACAATAAAAAACAAAACATAGAATTCAAACTCGATAAAAACGATCAGCCGGTTATAGCCGCAACAATAGAAGCATGGGGTGAAATCGGCCTGGGAATAAGAGCCGTAGACCGCATGGATGGAACGGGATTTTCTTACGGCATAAAAGATATTCTTCTGACAGTCGACAGCGTCGAAATGTTCCGGAGCCACGCCGATCGTTTTTCTCCGGAAGAATCGAAATATATAAACAGCTATACGGATTATGAGGAATGGTCGGACAAACGTATATTTTATATAAAGACATTTGTCGATCCGGGAAACCGCACGCAATTTATCGCAAGCCGTAATTCCGGTAAAATAAATATAAATGAAGAACGTATATACAATATACTTATCACCCTGACCGATATCTATGGAAATACCAGTAAAGTACCGATGAAAATCAAAGGGAAAAAACAGGATATAACCCCGCCTGACGCCATCGGCGCAAAACTTATGCGGTGGTATGATTACAACGCATTCAGCGCCAAAGGCGTCCGGCTGACAATCCCCCTCAACAGTTTGTACAACAGCATCCATATGCGTTACGACACTTCTTTTGTAAAAGAATATTTTTCATTAGTACATACTTTACATAATTCTCCCGTTCCGCTACATACCCCGGCACAATTATCCATACGGATAGACAGTTCTTTTACATCAACAAATACAGATCAGTTCGGTATCGTACGCATTACCAATTCCAACGGAAAAACGTCATGGATCGGAGGCGCATACCATGACGGATGGATCGACGCCGAAATAAGCGAACTCGGAACATATACGGTTACACGCGACAGCGCCCCGCCGGTTATCAGACCGATAGACCCCGGTAAATGGCGTGAAAAGAAGAAAATAAGCATCCGTATAACCGATGATTTAAGCGGCGTTTCGATATACAGAGGAGAAATCGACGGGAAATATGCCCTCTTTGAATATGACGGTAAAAATGCGTTAATAACCTATACATTCGACAACGAAAGACTGCATCCGGGCTACCACCGGTTAAAACTCACAGTAACAGACAGGCGTGGAAATAAATCGACGTACGAATACTCCTTTACATGGTAAAATTTATTACATCAGATAATCAGGATAAATATTTTTTTCATACCTTTGAAATGTTTTTTGAGCTTTTGATATAAATAATTTCATAATTATGGAAAACAAAGAATTAATAGACGAGGTTAGAAAAAAGGCAGAAGCCTGGTTAGGTGAGGATTACGATGAAGCGACGCGTAATCAGGTACAGGTAATGTTGGATAATACCGATCCGACAGATCTTATTGAGTCCTTCTACAAGGACCTCGAATTTGGAACCGGAGGGTTACGCGGCATAATGGGCGCTGGAACAAACCGCATGAACAAATATACGGTAGGAGCTGCAACGCAGGGATTATCAAATTATCTGAAAAAGGAATTTGCAAATCTCTCTGAGATAAAGGTAGTTATCGGTTACGACTGCCGTAATAACAGCCGCGAATTTGCAAAAATTTCGGCCGGTATATTCTCTGCGAACGGCATAAGAGTTTACATGTTCGAAGATCTGCGTCCGACGCCGGAAATGTCTTATACCATACGCAAGCTTGGTTGCCGGAGCGGCATAATACTGACGGCGTCGCATAACCCGAAAGAATACAACGGTTATAAAGCATATTGGGATGATGGCGCACAAATGATTGCGCCACATGACAAGAATACGATTGCAGAAGTAAATAAAATACGCGCCGCAGCAGACATAAATTTCAACGGAAATAAAAAACTCATTGAAATTATAGGCGAAGAGATAGACGACGCCTACATCAATGAACTGAAAAAGATATCATTATCGCCGGACGTCATATCCCGTCATCACGATATCAAAATTGTTTACACACCCATCCATGGTACGGGAGTACGCATTATACCTGCAGCAATGAAGAATTTCGGATTCACTAACATCATTAATGTCCCCGAACAGGATGTTGTGAGCGGAGATTTTCCGACTGTCATATCGCCTAATCCGGAAGAACCTGCAGCCATGGCGATGGCTGTAGAAAAAGCAAAAGAGACAAGCGCAGAGCTCGTTCTTGCGTCGGATCCCGATGCGGATCGTATGGGCGCTGCCGTAAAAAATAACGAAGACGAATGGATTCTCCTGAATGGCAACCAGACTGCACTCTTATTTGTTTATTATCTGATAACAAGATGGAAAGAGCTCGGCAGACTTACCGGAAAAGAATACATCGTTAAAACGATCGTAACGACCGAAACAATACGCGCCATCGCTGAAAAAAATGAAGTAGGTTTTTACGATGTATATACGGGCTTCAAATGGATTGCCGATATCATGCGTAAAAACGAAAGGAAAAAAACATTTATCGGGGGAGGAGAAGAAAGTTACGGTTTCCTGTGCGAAGATTTTGTTCGCGACAAAGACGCCGTTTCATCCTGTTGCATAATGGCTGAAATCGCTGCATGGGCAAAGGACCAGGGATTAACCGTATTCGGTTTGCTGAATCGGATATATGCGGAATACGGATATTCGAAAGAAATCGGAATCTCGGTTGTGAAGAAAGGAAAGAGCGGCGCCGAAGAAATTGAAGCAATGATGAAGAAGTACCGTAATAATCCGCTAAAAGAAATCGCAGGATCCAAAGTAACTATGACATACGATTATGCATCTCTCAAAGGTCACAGTTTTACGGAAAATGAAGATTTTTCTCTTAATATGCCTACCACGTCGAACGTACTTCAATATTATACCGAAGACGGTACAAAAATATCCATCCGTCCTTCCGGAACAGAACCTAAAATCAAGTTCTACGTCGAAGTACACGAACCCGTAAAATCGGTTCAGGATATTCCCAAAGCAGAAAAAGCGGCAACAGAAAAAATCGAAAAAATAAAAGAATCGTTGGCGATCTGATAATCAATCCGACAGATACGACATTGCGTCGTGCATCTGTTTAAATGCCGTTCCCAGCATTTGTATTATACCGCCGGCAGGTTCCTGTAAGGGTTTGTTTGATTTGATAATATATAAGATAGTTTCATAATGTCCGACTTTTTCGTACAGTTTTAATTTTCGACATACCTCAGACGCGGATTACGAGCTGCTCCGACTTCGTCCGGACGACGGATTGGCGTCGTAAGCGGCATTTCATGTAATCTCTCCGGATTTGTCCGTATCTCATCATATATCTTTTTGAAAATGATTGTTTATCTTTGCCGTATCAAAAATAATTTTTAATACTTGATCAATATGAAGAATTTGCCGATAGGAATACAGTCGTTTGAGGATTTGCGAAGCAACCATTATCTGTATGTGGACAAGACAGAGTATATCCACCGGCTGGTTACGACGGGGAAGATTTATTTTCTTTCGCGTCCGCGCCGCTTCGGGAAGTCAGTGCTCATCAGCACTCTGGATGCGCTGTTCAGTGGACGCAAAGAATTGTTTGAAGGCCTATCGATTTATGATAAATGGGACTGGGCGAAACGCCATCCTGTGATCCGGATCGACTGGACGGCGATCAAACACGGTACGCCGGAGGAGATAGAAAACGACCTGTCTGCCGGCCTGAAGAGATTGGCCAGAAATTATGGTATTGAACTTTTTTCGATTTATGCCTCCAGCCGCTTTGCCGAATTAATCGAAGAACTGCATCGCAAGACCGGCGAAAAGGTCGTTGTTTTAATAGATGAATACGATGCGCCGATATTGGATGTGATGAGTAAATCGCCGGCAGAACTGAAAGCCGTTCAGGAATCGCTTCAGGATGTTTACAAAATACTGAAAGCTACCGACGAACATCTGCAGTTTGTCTTCCTGACCGGCGTGTCGAAATTCGCCAAACTGTCGATCTTCTCTGCCCTGAACAGTCCGAAGGATATTACGATTGACGACCGTTATGCGGCAATATGCGGCTATACGCAGGAAGAACTGGAACATTATTTTTCCGAATATATGGATGCGTTGATGGAAAAAGAAGGCGATACCCGTGAAAATCTGCTGGATAGAATCCGTTTATGGTACAACGGCTATACCTGGGACGGCAAGACGTCGGTGTATAATCCGTATTCGACCCTGTTGCTGTTCGACGTCCTGGTGATTTCCAATTACTGGTTTGCCAGCGGAACGCCGACCTTTTTAATGGAAAGATTGAAAAAACAAAACAGGATTGAGTTACTGACGGAACCTGTAAAGGCAAAACCGAATACGTTCGACAGTTTCGACCCCAATCACATAGAAGCGATTCCCCTGCTGTTCCAGACCGGTTATCTGACCATTAAAAGCAGGGAGCGAACGAAAGACGTCCCCGAATACACGCTGGGCGTACCGAACATGGAAGTACAGCAGTCGCTGAGCGAATATCTGCTGAGCGCCTACAGCGAGTACCCGCTATCGGGAATCGCCACGCTGACGGGAAATATGTATGATCAACTCCGGTCGCTCGACGCCGGAGGCTTCGCCCAAAGCGTCCGCACGATGCTCGAAAATATCCCGTACACGCTCCAAATCGGCAACGAACGGTATTATCATTCGCTCTTCCTGTCGTGGATGCTGACGATGGGTTTCACGGCTCACGGCGAGGTGATGACCGGCAGCGGACGCATCGACGCCGTGCTGGAACAGACGAATACCGTCGTCGTTTGCGAGCTGAAATATCACGCGAAAACGAAAACAGCCACCCTGCTCCGCAATGCCATGAAGCAAATCCGCGACCGCCGCTATCACGAAAAATACTTGGACAACGGCAAAAAGATCGTCCTGCTCGCCCTGGCGTTCTCCGGAAAGGATGTCGGCTGCAGGATGGACGCTATGGAAAACGAACATGTTTCATCCACAAAAATTCCAACATGACAAGATTTCCTGCCGACGCTTCAAACGCCGGCAGGGCGCTTGCCTCCGTAAGCATGTCCGGATGAAACGTTTTTCTCCTTATGTTTTGAGGGAAAGGTGCAGACGGACGGAGGCGGTCGAAGCGAAAATGCAGGATGGAAGGAAAACGGCAGACGCCTTTCTTGCCGTAAAACAACAAAAAGGTTTGCTGAAATTAATGTTGGGTGCATTGTCTGATTTCAATCCACTCCCCGTTTGTTTGTTCCATCCGTGTGCTCACTATTTTGTGTGTGGATAATATCCGCAGAATCTCACTCCAGTCATTCCTGATTCCAACCTGTTTCAATTGATACCTGCTGCAAGAGACCACCCAGTAGGCCAAAATGGCCAAATGTAGATGCGCTTTTGTTCCATCATAGTGATAATGGTTCTCCTTGAGGAATCGCAGGTTTTCGGCTGTAGAGATACCGGCGTCCATAACGATTATTTTCTTCTCGCTCGCCGGCAATCCCGTTCTTTCAATGGATTGTATGATTTCCCGTAACGTAGTGCAGTCGCCTGTGTTGCCTTCATATAAAGCCGAGTTGTCACGCAATACCCGAACGGTTTTATATTCGGAAAAAGGATAAATCGTACGGGCGGCTGGCGCTGAAATGCGCCGGCCTACTCGACATTATTTTCTAACTCCACACAAAAAAAATTGTTACGATTCCAATAATATCCTTTGTGAAAATTTCCGAATAATTCTAATCTTCCGGCGTGATAATGCGGGCTTTGTTCAAAAATTATTTTCTTCCACAAAGTTAATGATATCCGATAACATTGTGTCATCGACAGGTTCGCTTTCCGACAATTTCAATAACCTGTTCTTTATTTCAGAAGAGGAAAAAGCGGTACCTTTAAGCGCGCTTCCCATCTTTTTGATAAAGTTTGTATCCATTCCGTCGGAATAGGCGATCGCATCCTGTATCATGCCGCTTTCAACACAAAGCTGTAACGTCAGGTCGCCCCATGCGAAACGGTTACTATACTCTGCCGTAAATGGTAACCGACGTCCCAGTCGCCAGTCCCATGAAGCGTATTTCTTTTCCATCTCTCCAACTTCATCCGGATTCAATCTTTCATCCGGTAACAGTTGCGGGGTTCCTCCGTAAACGTCGCCGAATGCTTCGACCAGCGCATCCTGCAATGATCCGATCGTTATGTCCGGAGCAAGCTCCTTCAGATTGATCACGCGCGAACGAACGGAATCCACTCCTTTCGATTGCAGTTTGGCAGATGAAACATTCAGATACAGGGAGAGGTTCGACATATCCACGTCTACCAGTATTGTTCCATGATGATAACAATGTCCCCGGGAATTATAGAAAGCATTTCCCGAGAACTTTTTCCCGTCGGTAAGAATATCATTTCGTCCGGATTTTTCCGCATATATTCCAAACTTACTTACGGCGCGTACAATCACATCGAGCTGGCGACCAACATCATTGTTCTCTTCACGTATCAGAAAGGTAAAATTCAGGTTTCCGAGATCATGAAAAACAGCTCCTCCACCCGACATCCGCCGGGCCAGAAAACCGTTATCCTGTTCAAGTTCCTTAACATGACATTCCTTCCATGGATTCTGATTTATTCCTATGACAACCGTATGCCTGTTCTGCCACAAATAAAGAATACATTCATTCTTTTCCACATTCCACAGAAGATATTCTTCCAGCGCAAGGTTCCGGTAAGGGTTTGTTTGATTTGATAATATATAAGATAGTTTCATCATGTCCGACTTTTTCGTACAGTTTTAATTTTCGACATACCTCAGACGCGGATTACGAGCTGCTCCGACTTCGTCCGGACGACGGATTGGCGTCGTAAGCGGCATCTCATGTAATCTCTCCGGATTTGTCCGTATCTCATCATATATCTTTTTGAATATTTCAACAGCTTCATCCATTGTATCCTTGGATTCCGTTTCCGCAGGCTCAATCATCAGCGCTTCGGGCACGATCAGCGGGAAATACATCGTCGGAGGATGAATGCCGTATTCCAGCAATGCTTTCGCCACATCAAGAGCCGTAACGCCGGTTTTCTCTTTCACTTTCTGAAGCGTCAGAACAAATTCGTGCATGCAAAGACCTTTATACGCCACATCGTAGTACTCGGACAGTTTCTTTTGCATATAATTGGCATTCAGTACGGCATGCGTAGCTGCACAACGGAGACCATCGGCGCCAAGTGTCCGGATATATGTCAGCGCTCTCGCCACGACAAGGAAATTCCCGTAAAAGGCCTTCACGCTTCCGATTGTCCTGGCCGGATTGGAGAATGTATATTTACCGTCTTTTTCGACCGGATGACAGACAGGCATGAATTCACGCAGTATATCTTTACATCCTACCGGTCCGGAACCGGGTCCGCCACCGCCATGGGGAGTAGAGAACGTCTTATGAATGTTAAGATGCACAACGTCAAATCCCATATCGCCGGGACGAACAATACCCATCACAGCATTCAGGTTCGCGCCGTCATAATAGTTCAAACCGCCTGCATCATGCACAATCTTCGTAATTTCAAGGATATTTTTATCAAATAAACCCAACGTATTCGGATTTGTAAGCATCAATCCTGCCGTATCTTCGCCTGCTGCTTCCCGCAGTTTTTCCACATCGACACATCCTTCCGCATTTGACGGAATATTCACAACCGTATAACCTGCCATTGTCGCAGAAGCGGGATTTGTACCATGCGCCGCATCAGGAACAATGATCTTCGTTCGTTTTGTATCGCCGCGCGATTCATGATAAGCCTTGATCAGCAAAACGCCGACAAGTTCGCCATGAGCTCCCGCTGCAGGCTGGAATGTAACAGCGTTCATTCCCGTTATTTCGCAGATCGCTTTTTCCGTATCTGCAAAAACTTCCAGACAACCCTGGACCGTATGTTCGGGTTGCAGCGGATGGACGTCTTTAAAACCGGGAAGCGCCGCCATATCCTCATTGATACGGGGATTGTATTTCATCGTACATGAACCTAACGGATAAAAGCCCGTATTTACCCCAAATGTACGTTTCATCAGGCGGGTATAATGCCGGCTAAGTTCTATTTCCGATAACTGCGGGAGAGGTAGCAAGGTACCTCGTCTTTCTTTCTCCGGAAGAGTTGTTTCCGGTACGTCAAGCGCAGGGAGCAAATCACATACGTGCTCCTCTTTACTTATTTCGAATAATAACTTCATGCGCACAAAAATTAAATTAAGCGTTTCAACAGATCGACAAGATTATCTATTTCTTCTTTCGTATTCATTTCGGTTACGCACCAAAGAATGCCGTCTTCTACAGGATATCCTCCGAGTATACTTTCTTTTTCCAAAGCCGACATGACTTGCGACACGTCGCCCGGATATCCGGTGACAAATTCATGGAAGAATTCGCCTCTATAACGCAAGCCAAATCCGGGAACTTCGTCAATTTTCGACGCGGCATAATGCGCTTTCGACAAACATTGCGTCGCAATCCGACGCATTCCGTCCGGTCCCACAGCCGCCATGTAAACAGCTGCAGTCATTGCGCACAAGGCCTGATTGGAACACGCATTCGATGAAGCTTTTTCGCGGCGTATATGTTGTTCTCGCGCCTGAAGCGTCAATACAAATGCACGACGTCCGTCCACGTCTACAGTTTCTCCGGCAATACGTCCCGGCAGCTTGCGCATCATCGCCGTCGTACAAGCCATAAAGCCAAGATATGGCCCTCCGAAAGCAAGCGGTATTCCAAGAGGTTGACCTTCGCCGACAGCGATATCCGCACCTTGTTCCCCGGGCGTTTTCATAATCCCAAGCGATATCGGATTAACCCCCATCACATATTTTGCTCCGGCTTCATGAACAACTTGTCCCAACGCTCCCGCATCTTCAATCAGACCGTAATAGTTAGGCTGTTGTACATAAAATCCGGCTGTCGTATCATCAAGCATACTTTTCAGCGCTTCCCTGTCGGTAACGCCTTCTTTTACAGGAACAAGGGCCAGTTCCACACCCGAACCGAAGCAATAGGTCCGCATCGTACGCAAAGTCATCGGATCAACAGCTGCCGATACAAGCATTTTGCGGCGCTTGCGTTCAACGCACATAGCGACGGCCTCCGCCGCAGCCGAAGCCCCGTCATAAACAGAAGCATTCGATACGTCCATTCCCGTAAGCTGACAGATCATCGTCTGAAACTCGAAAACAGACTGCAGTATACCCTGGGAAATCTCAGCCTGATAAGGGGTATAGGCCGTAACAAACTCTTCTTTCCCTGTTATACTCTTCACTATCGAAGGGATGTAATGATTGTACGCTCCCGCTCCACGGAAGATCGTTTTGAAGCGCGTATTTTTATCCGCCATACGGCCCACATACCGTCCGACCTCCAGTTCGGACATGCCTTCCGGAAGATTCAACTTCTCTACTTTTATCTCGTCGGGAATCTGCGAAAACAACTCGTCTACGGTCTTCAAACCGATAGCCTGAAGCATCTGCTCGCGTTCCGACAAGTTTAACGGAATATAACTACCCATTAATGCGCCTCCTTCCCGCAAAATTCGTCATATTCCGCAGCTGTCATCAGATCTGCTTCGGCAGTAATCTCTTTGACTTCGATAAGCCAGCTATCATAAGGATTTTCGTTTATGCTCTCCGGGTGATCAAGCGCATCCTGATTCACTGCCGAAATAACGCCGGTAACCGGAGACAAAACATCAGAAACAGCTTTCACCGATTCCACATCGCCGAAAGCTTCGCCGGCAGTCACCGTATCTCCTGCTTCCGGAAGATTAACAAATACAATATCCCCGAGTTCGTGTTGCGCAAAATCCGATATTCCGACACGTGCAGTTGTATCACCCATAAAATGAACCCATTCATGGGTTTTTGCATAAGATAAGCTTTCAAGTATTTTGTTCATGATTATAACATTTAATTGATTATTTAATTATTCTGTTTTTTTATCTATCCGTTCTTCTTCGCAAGAAAAAGAACCAAAAAGCAAAACTTCGTCATTTATTTCTTTTATAAAATGGCAGCGCCACTACTTCTGCGGTAATACGCCGTCCGCGAACATCGATTTCAACCTGTGAGCCGATCTCGGCAGTTCCGACATTAACAATTGCCATAGCGATCGGATATTTCAGGAAAGGGGCATGCGTGCCGGAAGTCGTATGTCCGATAAGCGTATCGCCTGCATAAACGTCCTGATGTTCACGGGCAATACCTCGTCCCGTCACTTTAAGTCCGATACGTTTTATTTTAGGCTCGCCTCTCTCCTCCAGCGCTTTTTTTCCGACGAAATCATCTTTCTTCATTTTAACGCCAAAATTCAATCCTGTTTCCAGCGGCGTGATCCGGTCATCCATTTCATGACCGTACAAAGGCATCGCCGCTTCAAGACGAAGGGTGTCGCGAGCCCCCAAACCACAAGGAATCAAACCTTTATCTTTTCCGGTTTCCAACAGTAAATTCCACATTTTCGGCGCGTCCTCATTCGAAAGGTAAATCTCATATCCGAATTCTCCGGTATAACCGGTTTGCGAAATCAGGCATTTCATACCGTTAATCGTCACATCCTTACAAAAATGGTAATATTTGGCAGGAAGATCGTTTTCAGTCGCCAGCCGTAAAAGAATTTCCTTTGCCAAAGGCCCCTGTAACGCAAGTTGCGCCACATTATCGGATATATCTTCTACAGATACGTCTCCGGACATGCGCGCTTTCATCCATTCAAAATCTTTATGCCTGTTGGCTGCATTTACCACCACCCAGCAGGTCTCCTCATTTATTCTGTATACGATCAGATCATCCACGCATCCGCCCTGCTCGTTACACATTACGCTGTAACATACCTGGCCGCAGACCATCGACGTAAAATCATTTGTCAGCATATAATTCAGATTTTTCAACGCATCTTTCCCTGAAAAGACTATTTCGCCCATGTGCGAGACGTCAAATAATCCGGCTGCCGTACGTACGGCATTATGTTCGACAATGATACCTGTCGGATACTGTACCGGCAGCAGATATCCGGCAAAAGGGACAATGGTCCCGCCACATGCTACATGGCGGTCGTATAATGGCGTTTTAAGCTCCATGGTTTTCTATCATTAATTTTTCAGTAAATTAGAATTCTATCAGAGTCGCTCTGCCGGAATTGTCGCTTCCCGGCGAAACTGCATGTTCTTCTTTATAAGCGGTTCCTCTGGCCGGTTTACGTATCTTGGCAATTTCTTTAGGATTACGGTTATAGGTCGGATTATTTTCCAGGAAATTAATAAGCGTATCATCATCCATTTCATCCATTGTCAGTACGACAATACTTGACTGCGATACTCTGTTTACCTTTATATTCGTATTCAGACTTTCGCCATAAACGACTTTTACGCGTTCCTCATTTTTTTTACGTTTCTCTATATCATCCTGAAGCCGGAGCAATTCTTTTTCATCTTTCATTTCCCTTATTTCCGGAAACACGTCAAGTCCGAATCCGGTCGCTATAATCGTGAACTTCACTTCCTGATCCGCGCCCAATGATTCATCCACGCCGAAACCCCAGATCATTTCGATATGATTATCAAAACGCCCCATAAAATTATCAATGGATTTGGTCAGTTCGTCAACTTTAAAATGAGCGTCGTTCTTGAATGAAATATAAAACAATATTCTTTTCGCATTATAAATATCATTATTGTTCAGTAACGGTGAATCAAGAGCATTCTGAATCGCATTATCAAGCCTGTTTTCACCATATCCGAAGCCATAACTGACAAGCGCGACTCCGCTATTCTTCATCGTAGAAGTCACATCGTTAAAGTCTCGGTTTATAATACCTTTTACAGTGATTATTTCGGCAATACTCTTTACGGCCATTGCCAGCACTTCATTTGGCTTCTTAAATGCTTCGACCAGATCAAAATCAGGATAAAACATCTTTAAACGTTCGTTGTTAATAACAATCAGCGCATCTACATTCCTGCTCATTTCCTCAACCGCATCCAATGCCTGAACTATTCTCGGGACTTTTTCATAAAGGAACGGAATAGTAACAATACCGACAGTCAATATACCTTTATCTTTAGCCATTTTAGCTAAAAGTGGCGCCGCTCCGGAGCCTGTGCCTCCTCCCATTCCTGCAGCAATAAAGATCATTTCTGTTCCGTCGTCCAGTAGCCGTTCTACTTCCGCCGCGCTTTTTTCAAATTCCTTTTTGGCTTTTTCAGGTATGCCTCCGGATCCTAATCCGGCTCCCAGGGTTACTTTTACCGGCACATTCACACCCTCAAACGACTGTTTATCCGTATTACAAACGGCAAAATTAACTCCATGAATACCACATTCAAACATATGGTTCACAGAATTTACTCCGCCGCCGCCAATTCCGATTACTTTGATGATCTTCGTCGGATCTATCGGAAAACTGAATTTCATACCTATATTCGTATCCATATCATTAGTTTTTTTTCTATTAATCTTCGCCAAATAAATCTTTGATTTTTTCTTTCAGACCTTTTCCTTTAGGACGTTTGATATTGTCCGTTCCACCCTCCGATCTTTGAGTTCCGCTATTCCCCGACCTTGAAGTTCCGGTATCTCCCGTCTCCGGAGCGTCCGTTTCCGGGCCTTTCGATGCAACATGCTCGGTAAAAGGACGGGAAACGCATGGTTCAACGCCTTTCAACATCAAACTTACGGCGAGCATATACAAGGGATTTCCCAGCATATCGCCGGAGCCTCGCACCAGCCCTCCACGTATAGCGGAAGGACGTACTTTTATTTTACATTTCTCCTTTAACAGTTCAGGCAGATTCTTCAGTTCCGCCGCACATCCTGCCAGCACAATCCCGGAACCTAACGATTTAAGTTCCGTCACCTCATTTATACGGGCATATACATTTTCAATAATTTCCTTTGCACGCCCTTCGATGACCGCATTCAGGTCATTCACTTCTATTTCACGGTCGGCCCCCTCCATATCTACGCGAATAATCTCTCCTTCGTCTGCTTTATGCAGGACGGCGCTTCCATGTTCTTTTTTCAGCTTCTCGGCTTCCGCCTCCGTCAACTGCAACGAGATAATATCACGGGTTATCAGGTTTCCGCCCAGAGGTATAACCGACATGTGTAATAAATTTCCGTCTTTATAAACAGACACTGTCGTCACCCCGGCGCCGAAGTCGACCAAGGCGCATCCGAGTTCCTTTTCCTCCCGGCTGAGCATTGCATCCGCCAGAGCCAACGGCGAAACGATGATACCGGCAAGTTCTTTTCTTGCAAGTTCTTTTATACTTTTTGTAATATCACGACGAATAGAAGAACGCCCGACAACAAGTTTATAATGGGCTTCAAACCGTTTACACGGCACACCGACAGGATTTGTATCCCGACGACCGTCCAGATAGTAAACAGGAGGAGCCACATCAAGAACATCCAGCAAATCGGGCTTGTACTTTTCACACTGATCCTTAAGGACGTCTATGTCCTCTTTTGTTACAGCCGCTCCGTCCGCAATGTCCTTAACTTCAATATGATCTACGGTATGAAGCGACTGGCCGCCTATGCCGATATAAACTTTATCTATAAAATTACCCTTCAGATGGCTTTCCAGTCTCCTTAAAAGACTACTGACATGGGTTGCCGTATTATCACGGTTATAGATGATTCCTCTGCGTATACATGAAACCGGATCTACGGTCTCGCACGCAATAATGGAAAATGTCCCGTCCGTATTTTTTTCTCCGACAATCCCCGTAATATGAGACGTCCCCAAATCAATCGCTACAATATAATCCGTCATGGCTCTGTATTTTTACTTTTTGTACATACAATCTGATTTCTATACTTTAAATTTATAACGCTATACTTTTCCCATCCCATCTTTGGTATTACCTGTTCATAGAACAGACGCAAGCGTTTCAGTTTCTTCTCATAATCGTCCAAACTCCCCATTATGATACGTTGATTCCCCACGCGGGGAACAATTTCGACGTCATTTGCCGATCTGACATAAATCTGAGCTATCTGATTATTCCAGAAATCATCATTTTGCAAAAATAGTGCAAATTTATATAAATCGGATACGGCAAAGGACTTTTCTATATTTCCGCTTGCAACGGGAACATAAATTGCCTGTCCCGGCGCCGAGGGCATCGTCTGACCCGATTTATCGACATAATAGCTCCTTCCGGAGCTAAACACCCGCAATACAGGCATTTTTTGCGAAATTACAATCTTTACTTTACCCGAAATCGACTGAACAACTTCTGCAGTTTCTATTATTTCATTCTTTAGAAGAGCATCTTCGATATCATGCGTATTTATCTCGCCGGCTTTTTTATTCAAGGGATAAAGATTCGTCTTTTTAAGATATGCGACAATATTTTTTTCTTTAAGAAAATGTTTATCCAGGCTATCTGCAATCGTAACTTCCACTTTTTCACACAACAAATCCCCCCGCTTTCCGCCTACAAAGAAAAAGACAGAAACGACCATATAAACTGCAAGTAATGTCGTAAAGATGATATACAGAACTTTCTTCATTATTTACAAATATTTTTCATTTAACATCTTCCATACAGGTTCAACAAAACGATCTATATCTCCCGCGCCGAGAGTTACAAGCACATCGATATCTTCCTTTTCAAGAATTTTCATCAGTTCCTCTTTCTTACAGAGCGTTTTATCCTTTAGGATCACCTTATCAAAAATAATTTCCGAAGATACGCCGGGTATAGCTTCTTCGCGTGCAGGATAAATATCAAGCAGTATCAGCCTGTCAAGTAAAGAAAGCACCAGGGCAAAATCGGCTGCAAAATCACGAGTGCGAGAATACAAATGCGGCTGGAAAACGCCCGTTACCTTACGTCCTTTATACAGTTCCCTTACCGATTGTATACTACTCTGTAATTCCTGCGGATGATGCGCATAATCATCTATATAGACAACGCGATCATTCTTCATCCGGAAATCAAAGCGGCGCTGCGCTCCGGCAAAAGATTTCATCGCCTCGCGCATCTCATCCGCAGTAACCCCATTAAGCAGCGCTACAGCCATTGCCGCAACCCCATTCTCTATATTTATTTTGATGGGAACGCCAAGTTGTACATCAGTCATATGAATATCCGGCGATACAAAGTCAAAAAAAACGTCTCCGTTTCCTATCCGTATGTTTTCCGCATGAAAATCGGCTGTTTCATCTGTCGCCGAATAAGTATATAACCGCACATCCGGCTGTAAATCAGGAGTTATATCAATCCCTTTTTTCATGATCAAAGCTCCTCCGGGACGTATCAGGGACGTGAATTTCTCAAAACTTTCGCGATATGCCTGCGGAGCGCCGTAAATATCCAGGTGATCGGGATCGGCGGATGTAATGACAGCCATATAAGGCGTAAGAAAATGAAAAGAACGATCATACTCGTCCGCCTCAATCACAGTCAGATCGCTATGGTCGGAAAGCATCAGATTACTGTCATAGTTCTTAAGTATTCCACCAAGAAACGCATTACAATCCACGGTTGATTGTTTGAGTATATGAGCCGCCATTGAAGATACGGTAGTCTTACCATGTGTTCCGGCCACGCATAGCCCACGCAAAGAAGCCGTTATAAGTCCCAGAACCTGAGAACGCTTCATAACTTTAAATCCGTTGTTTTGAAAATAGACAAGTTCTCTATGCGACGCCGGCGCTGCCGGCGTATATACGACCAACGTTTCATTTTTATCCCGGAATTTATCCGGTATCAGCGCTTCATTCTCCTCAAAATGAACGGCGGCGCCTTCTTCCGTCAGCTTGTTTATCAAAGCCGAAGGAGTACGGTCATAACCGGCTACCTTCTTTCCTTTTGCAAGAAAATAACGAACAAGCGCGCTCATACCAATGCCTCCGGCGCCGACAAAATAGACTGATGTGATACTATTTATGTCCATCTCCCGCCTCTATTATTTTAACAACTTCATCAACAATTCTTTCGGCGCTGCTGTATTGAGCGAAAAGAGCAATATGCTCGCTCAGATAATTCAACTTTTCTCTGTCTCCAAGCAATTCTATGGCAGCAGGCACAAGTTGATCTTCCACAACACGATCCGTGATAAGTACAGCCGCGCTGTTATCGGATAAAGCGCGCGCATTTTTAGTCTGATGATCTTCCGCGACATTCGGCGAAGGGACCAGAATAACCGCCTTCTTTAAAAGGCAAAGCTCCGAAATTGTTCCCGCTCCCGCCCGCGACACAACCAAATCGGCTACTGCATAAGCATACTCCATACGGGATATAAAATCAGAAAACCATAACCCCTTATAATTTAAATCTTTCAATTCTTCCCGTATCGAATCATAATAATAACGTCCGGTCTGCCATATGACCTGGATTCCCGCATCAATCAATAATCCCAGGCCATTCCGGACGCCTTGATTGATTGTGCGTGCGCCAAGACTTCCCCCAAGAATCAGCAGGATAGGTTTATCGGCTTCCAGTCCGAAATAATTGAGGGCTTCCATATCCTTTTTACGAATGTGTTCCAAGTCTTTACGCACAGGATTCCCTGTCATTACAATACGATCTTCGGGAAAAAACTTACCCATCCCCCGATAAGCCACACATATTCTGGAAGCGCGCTTTCCAAGCAATTTATTTGTTATTCCCGCGTATGAATTCTGCTCCTGAATCAAAACCGGAATATGAAGCGAAGAAGCCATCCATAGTGTCGGACCGCTTGCATACCCTCCCACGCCGATAGCGATATCAGGTTTGAACTCGCGAATTATTTTCCTTGCCATCCGGAGACTTTTCTTCAATTTCACCAGCACGCTGAAATTCTTCAACTTACTTGTCCGGTTAAAACCGCTCACCGGCAAGCCTACAATCTTATAGCCGGCTGCCGGCACGCGTTCCATCTCCATGCGGTCTTCCGCGCCGATAAACAGAATTTCCGCATCCGGAAAACGATGACGAATCTCATTTGCAACTGAGACAGCGGGGAATATATGCCCCCCCGTTCCTCCTCCGCTTATTATGACTTTATAATTACTCATTCAAATATCCTTTTCCGTTTATTTATTCTTCTATCCATCAAATATTCCGATATCACAAAGGATGATCTTCGTTTTCAAAAGACTCCTCGACAACCAAAACGTCCTTGATAATTTCATCAGGCGTATCACCTTCGACAGTAACGGCGTCAGACGCTTCGCTTGCCGCATCTTCCGCTTCTTCAATATCTGCCCATTCTCCCATTCCGGCGCCAAAACGGCTGACGCTAATGATAATACCGAAATAAAAACAGGTAAGCATGGTTGAAGTTCCCCCACGACTTATTAACGGTAGCGGCTGTCCTGTTACGGGTATCAGATTCACAGCTACAGCCATATTGATAAAAGCCTGTATAACAATCAACAGACCGCAGCCCAACGCGAGGTATTTGGGGAACAATTTTTCGCACCGTCGCGCAATAATGGCTACCCGGAACATCAGGAATACATACAGCATCATAACGCCGATACCACCTATAACAAGTCCCATCTCTTCGATAATAATAGCATATATAAAATCGGAATACGCCTGAGGTAAAAAGTCTCGCTGCACGCTTCGTCCCGGCAGTTTCCCCAGTAAACCTCCACGCGCGATGGCGATTTTAGCATGATTTACCTGAAAATTATCATTATTTATCACATACTTATCTTCACCTTTATCCTTGCCGAAATCATCGATACGCCCTTTCCATGTCAAAAAACGCCCCGGCAAATGGTTTTTCGCAAAATCGTCCGGCATTAAACGAAACGACGCAAACGTAAGACCACCCAACAGGACTAAACCCGCCAGCAATAATACCATTTTTTTCCAGGGCGCCTGACCGACAAACATCATCAGGAAGCATACGACAAACAAAAGAAACGCGGTGGAAAAATTCTCGGGAAAAATAAGAAGACATGTTATCCCGACAACAATAAATACGATCCAAAACGTTTTATCGGGCGTAAAACGCTCCTGTTTACTCTGCATAAAAGCGACAAAGACAACACATGCCAGTTTGGCAAACTCGGACGGTTGAAACTGAATTCCCATAAATGATAACCAGCGATGAGCATCGTTGGCGCTGACGCCAATAAAGGGCGTAACAAGAAGCATAACCATCGAGACCGGGAGTAGTAGAATCGCTATGGAATAATATTTACTCGGGATATTATGCAACAGGATCACTGCGGCAAAACCGATAAGGAGAAACGACGCATGTCTGACGATAGGGGTCCAGAAATGGGTATTCTTATATGCCAGCGTACTTGTCGCGCTGTATACTTCTACCAGCGACACAAGGCACAGGAACATAAATATGATCCATACCGAACGGTCTCCCCTGAATAATTTATTGACTAACCCCATCTCTGTTTTCACAAATTACGAACACAATGCTTGAATTGCTCGCCGCGGTCTTCATAGCTTTTGAAAAGATCAAAGCTGGCGCAACAGGGCGAAAGCAACACCGTATCGCCTTTTCCGGCCAGACAATAAGCCTTGCTAACAGCCTCCTCCATTGAACGCGCATCTTCTATCTGCGATACCTTACCATCAAAGAACCCGTGCAACTTACTGTTATCAATCCCAAGGAAAACCAGCGAGCGAACTTTCTTCCTGACAAGTTGTTCTATTTCGGAATAGTCGTTTCCCTTATCCGTACCTCCCAGAATCAGCACAAGCGGCGTACTTACACTTTGCAGGGCATACCAACACGAATTGACGTTGGTCGCCTTCGAATCGTTGATATAATCGACGCCACGCACACGCGCAACCATTTCCAGACGATGTTCAACGCCACAAAAATCACTCATAGACGCGCGTATTTTTTCATCACGTATATCTGTCACTTTGGCTGCTATACCTGACGCCAGCGAGTTATACAAATTGTGCGTCCCTTTCAGGGACAATAAATCTCGGTCCATTGTATATGTATCTTTTAATGTTTCCAATATAATTTTCCCGTTCTCCACATAGCCTTTTACTCCCGGCTCATGATTTTCGGAAAACGGAAACAAAGTCGCCTGCGGTTTAAATTTTTCAATACCCTTTCTTATCGCCGGATCATCATTCCAGAAAATAAATGTATCATCTGCCGTCTGATTTTGAATAATACGAAATTTAGAATCGACATATTCCTGAAAATTATAATGATAACGGTCCAGGTGATCCGGCGTAATATTAAGCAATATGCCCACATCCGCTTTAAATTCGTACATATTATCCAGTTGAAAGCTACTCAGCTCGATCACATAGTATTCATGGGGATTCTCAGCTACCTGCAGAGCCAGGCTGTTCCCCACGTTTCCGGCCAGCCCCACATCAAGACCCGCATTTTTGAATATATGATAAGTGAGCATGGCAGTCGTAGTCTTGCCATTGCTGCCGGTGATGCAGATCATCTTCGAATCGGTATAACGTCCCGCAAATTCAATCTCTGAAATAATCGGTATCCTTTTTTCTATTATTCGCTGAATAACAGGAGCCTTATCCGGTATACCCGGACTTTTTATGACTTCGCGGGCATTCCGTATTTTTTCTTCCGTATGTTGCCTTTCTTCCCATTCTATTGCGTGGTCGTCAAGCGCCTTTTTATATGCAGGTTTGATTGATGAGAAATCGGACACGAAGACCTCGAAGCCCTTTTTTTGCGCCAATATCGCAGCTCCTACGCCGCTTTCGCCAGCGCCTAATATGACAATTCTCTTATCTACCATTATCTCACTTTTAATGTGACAATAGCGATCACCGCAAGGATAATCCCTATCAGCCAGAAACGTACCACAAGCTTAGACTCTGGAATCACATTATACGGACGTTGTATCAATGCCTGTATACCTGCGTTTCCCGGTTTCTGAAAATGATGATGCAGGGGAGTCATCTTAAAAATACGCCGCCCTTCGCCATATTTTCTCCTGGTATACTTAAAATAAGTTACCTGCAACATGACGGAAAGACTTTCTACCAGAAACATGCCGCATAATATCGGTATAAGAAGTTCTTTCCGGATGATAATTGCAAAAACGGCAATAATTCCTCCCAGGGTAAGACTACCCGTATCTCCCATAAATACCTGGGCCGGAAATGAGTTATACCATAAAAATCCGATGGTCGCGCCGATAAACGCAGCTGCAAAAACAACCAGTTCTTCCGCTCCCGGTAAAAACATAATATTAAGAAATGAAGCGAATTCTATATGCGACGACATATAGGCAAGTATTCCCAGGCCCACTCCTATGATAGCCGAACTGCCTGCCGCCAGACCGTCGAGACCGTCCGTAAGGTTCGCTCCGTTTGATACCGCCGTAACAATGAAAATCACGATTAAGACAAAAAACAACCAGGTCGCCTCCTCTTTCCATTCGCCGGCCCATGAAGCCAGCCATGCATAATCAAAATTATTACTCTTAATAAAAGGTATGGTAGTCTTTGTAGACTTTGTTTCCGAAGGATGAATCCGTACTTCTTCAATCATATTCTCATGATTGACCACTTCAATATTCTCACGAATAACAGCTTCCGGACTAAGATATAAGGTCATCCCGACAATCAATCCGAGGCCAACCTGCGCCACTATCTTAAATTTACCATGTACGCCTTTCTTGTCTTTTTTGAAAACTTTTATATAATCATCTGCAAACCCCAGCGCTCCCAGCCAGAAGGTTGTGATAAGCATCAGTATGATATAGATATTGTTGAGGCGAGCAAAAAGCGCTATCGGGATCAATATAGCGATAATGATAATAATCCCTCCCATGGTAGGGGTGCCTTTCTTACTCATCTGCCCTTCAAGTCCAAGATCCCGAACCATTTCACCGACCTGCAACAACCGTAATTTATTGATTATCCACCGGCCGATTGTGGTCGAGATAAACAAAGCGAATACAATAGCCATTCCTGAACGGAACGATATATATTTAAACACGCCGGCTCCCGGAAAATCAATCTGATCCAAATAAGCAAACCAGTCGTACAACATAACTTTTTCAATTCTCTATTTTAAAAATTTCACGTATTATTTCTTTATCATCAAAAGGATGTTTAACCCCTTTTATTTCCTGGTAATCTTCATGTCCTTTACCGGCAATAAGTATTACGTCGCCTTTTTTTGCCAGTGCGGCAGCTGTTTTAATAGCCTGTTTCCGGTCTGTTATACAAAGCGTGCGCTCCTTGTCGCTTGCATTAAGTCCGGCAAACATGTCGCCGATGATATCATCCGGTTCTTCAAAACGCGGATTATCAGATGTAAGGATCAGTTGATCGCTCTGACGGACAGCTTCTTTTGCCATCAGGGGGCGTTTTCCTTTATCGCGGTTTCCACCGGCTCCGACAACGGTTATAACCCGTCCGCTGCCTTCCAACACTTCATGGATTCCATTGAGAACATTTTCCAGCGCGTCAGGCGTATGAGCATAGTCCACAATTGCCGTAATACCTTGCGGCGAATGTATCGTTTCAAATCGCCCCGATACGGGGTGAAGTGCGCTCAGTGCAATCAGGATATCTTCCGGATCTTCGTCAAGAGCAACCGCCGCGCCATAAACGGCCAATAGATTATAGGCATTGAAGCGGCCCACAAAATGAGTATATACGTCATGCCCGTTTATATCCATCTGCGTCCCTTCAAAATGCGATTCGATGATCTTACTTTTAAAATCTGCCATCGTTCTGAGCGAATAAGTCAGCTTACGCGCAGATGTGTTTTGTAACATGACCATCCCGGATTTATCATCGGCATTGGTCAGAGCAAATGCTGAAGCCGGAAGATCGTCAAAGAATTTTTTCTTTGCTTTCAGGTAGTTTTCCACGGTTTTATGATAATCCAAATGATCACGCGTAAGATTTGTAAATATTCCGCCGTTAAAATCAATACCGCTTATACGTTTTTGATCAACGGCATGCGAGCTCGCTTCCATAAATACATATTCGCATCCGGCGTCTACCATCTTTGCCATCAGACGATGTATGGTCAAAGGATCCGGAGTCGTATGATCGGTAGGCGTCGCTTCATCGTCAATATAATTACATACGGTCGATAATAATCCGGCTTTATAACCCAGCTTCCGGAACAACTTATATAATAGCGTGGCGATGGTCGTTTTCCCGTTTGTTCCCGTTACCCCGACAACCGTCATCTGCCGGGACGGCTCTCCGTACCAGGCCGACGCCAGACGCCCTAAAACATCTGCCGAATCGGCAACCGTAATGAAGGCGACATTCCGATGATCCGTACTTGTGGAACGTTCGCCTATTACAGCGGCGGCTCCCCGTTCAACAGCTCTTTTGATATAATCATGTCCATCGACCGTCGAACCCTTTACCGCAACAAAAAGCGAACCCTTTTCCACCTTGCGCGAATCGGATTGCACACCGGTAATCTCCGGATTATAATCATTCGGTATCTCTGCAATTCCTGCTATATTTATTAACTCGGCTAATTTCATTTAATCTAACCTTTTATTCGTTTTTTTGATCATCAATCATTTAAGCGTCAGTATCACCGTTTGGCCCGGAACTACTCTAACTCCGTTTTTTACGGATTGCGAAATCACTTTTCCCTGTCCGGAAAGCGACACGCGCAAACCGCAGTTCTCCAGCGCAAAAACAGCATCTTTGGCTCCCATACCCATCACATTCGGCACAAGATTATCCGCCAAAGGTATTTCTTTCAGAACTATTTCTTTATCATTCTCATTTGCAACGACATACTGCGACTTGATGCGATTTATTGCATTTGTTTTTATTTTAAGTTCTTTCGTAACATTCTTCAATGCAAGATAATCTCCATTTTTAATGGTCGGATATACCACTTTCAACGAATCGTCCGAAACTTTATTGATATCAAAAACGGTACAACTTGCATAAATCTTCTCTGCAATATCTTTTACTACCGTACCACACATCGATCCCCCGGACGGCAATCCTGCACGCGGGCGGGAGATCGCAACGATACAGGTATATAAAGGTTTTTCATACGGAAAATAGCCGCAAAAAGAGACATTATGACCGGCGGTTCGATACATGCCGCCACTTGCGATCTGCGCCGTACCGGTCTTTCCTGCAATCGTAATAACATCCGATCGCGCCGGCGCTCCGATCCCGTCACGGCGCTCAGGCGAAGGGTCCTTATAATTTACCACATTATACAACATATCCTGTATAATCTTAAGTGTACGATCCGAACAGATCCCGGAAATGACCACTTTCGGTTCAAAGTGTTTTACTGTCCTGCCATTCTTGAGAATATCCTTTACAAACATTGGGCGCACCATCTTTCCGTCGTTTGCAATTGCATTGAAAAACGTCAAGGTTTGTATCGGCGGTATCTGCACTTCATATCCGAACGACATCCACGGAAGAGATGTCCGGGACCAGTATCTACTACCCGGCCGGCGAAGTTTCGGTTTTCCCGCGCCGGGTATTTCAACATTCAGATCGGCGTCCATGCCTACGCGATGAAGTCCCTCCACAAATTTTTCAGGATTCCGTTCATACCCTTTCAGGACAATTTTAGCCACGCCTATATTAGACGAATACCAGATCGATTTTTCAGCGCTAATCATACCATACCCTCCCCGATGCAAATTATGGTCGGTCATACGCCTGTTTGCATACATATAAACTCCAGTACCTACATCAACAGGAGTTTTGGGTTCTACGACGCCATCTTCAAGGGCGACCATCATTGCAGCAACTTTAAAGGTAGATCCCGGCTCTATCTCGTCTGCCACAGCATGGTTCATTGTTTCCGCATACCGTCCGGGGCTTACCCTCTCCATATTGGTAATCGCTTTGATTTCGCCGGTCTTTACTTCCATCACGACCGCAATACCGGCGTCGGCGTCAAGTTCTTTCAATTTACCGGTCAGCGATTTCTCCACCAGATCCTGAATATTTATATCAATGGTGGAACGAATATCCATACCATCCGTAGGATCCATTTCCACAATATTTGTCCACCGTCCGCCGACACGCTGCATGGAACTCAGTCCGGGAATACCGCGAAGCAGCGAATCATATTGTAATTCCAATCCGTTTTTAGCATGCGTTACGCCAAGCGTATCTATTTCATTATAGATATCTCCAATCGTGCGTGAAGCAAGCATTCCAAATGGTTTCTGACGGCTCGTCATTTCTTTCGTGTAAAACCCGCTGCGATTGCGATTATAACGTAAGAACGGAAAGGTCTTTATCTCTTTCAGATCGGCGTATGACACCCGTCCTTCATATACCGGATACGGATTTTTTTTCGCATTAAAACCTTTCATCAAATGAGCTTTATATCCTGCCGCCGTACGATTTTTGAGTTTTCGTGACAGATAATACGCCAATGAATCCACATTATTATTTTTTGAATGGAGGAATGAATCGCGGGCAAAACTCTCAGACTTAAAGTCCATATACATATAATATTGGGGAGAGCTGGTAGCCATCAGCCTGTCGTCGTCGGAATAAATATTTCCACGCGCAGGACTAACCAGAAAATTGGGACGCTTCAGTCCTTCCGCCACTTTCAACCATCCTCTCTTTTCTTTGATTCCTATGTTAAAAGCCGAAGCAAGAATAAGTATCGCCACAACGCACAGACAAAGGGTTATGGCAAAATAACGGAAAAATATATTCCCATCTTTTTCGCTACCGCTTTTCTTTGTTCCCTCTGATGATACTTCTTTTGCCTCCATCCACATTCCTGTTATCTATCTACAACTAACCTTACTTACGAAGTTTATAAGGAGGAATGGTTGCCTTCTTAAGATCAAGTCCCTGACGTTTAACAAGTTCCTCCACCTGCGACGGTCGCGTATTTTCGGTTAACTTCGCCGATATCGACAACGCTTCGAGTTTAACATCTTTCAGCTGCGTCTGTAAACGATCTATCTCTCGGATTTTTATGGTGCAGGCATAACGGTTACTGATATAAAAAAACAACAGGATGACAATAAGCACGATCATTTTGGTATGTCTTACAATAAAATCCTCTTTCAGTACGCCTCCTCCGAGAATATACATCAATGAAACCCGTTTTTTCTTTTTTGATTCTCCCATACTTAATCTCCTATATTTTTTCAGCTACGCGCAATTTTGCACTTCGTGCACGCGGATTCATTTCGATCTCTTCGGCTGAAGGAATAATCATTTTTTCTACAGAACGAAACGGAGACGGCACATTCCCATATATATCCTGTTCGATACGCCCCTCAAAATTTCCGGTCTTAATAAAATTCTTCACCAACCGGTCTTCCAGCGAATGATACGTTATAACCACCAGACGTCCGCCTTTTCCGAGTAACCTTAAAGACTGCGCCAGTAATTCGCGTAAAGCCTGCATTTCCTGATTAACCTCTATGCGTAGAGCCTGGAATACCTGAGCCATAAATTTCTTTTCTTTTTCCCTGCCGGAAAACGGCGTCAACACATCCAACAGATCAGATACGGATTTAAAAGGAGCGAGCCCTCGTCTTCCGACAACAGATGCAGCGATCTTACGCGAAGATTTCAGTTCGCCATATAAGTAAAAAACGCCGGCCAATTGTTCTTCAGTATATCTATTCAATACCTCCGCGGCTGTTTTTCCCGCGCGGTTGTTCATTCTCATGTCCAAATCGCCGTCAAAACGAAAAGAAAAACCCCGCGTTTCATCATCCAGGTGATGGGACGACACCCCCAGGTCTGCCAGGATACCGTCAAGCTCGCTTTCTCCGTAATAGCGCATAAAATTCGACAAATAGCGAAAATTACTACGAACGAAAGTAAATCTTTTATCATCGACTATATTCTTTTCCGCATCCGCGTCCTGGTCAAAGCCATACAAATATCCCTCTTTTCCCAATGCCGCCAGAATACCGCGCGAGTGTCCGCCGCCGCCAAAAGTGGCGTCCACGTACACTCCCGAAGGACGGATAGCCAGGCCGTCAAGACTTTCCTTAAACATGGCCGGAATATGATATTTTTGTTCTTTCAGGTTCACTATAAGCAATTTATATCAAACAAAAGGACGTAACAAGTTGATTAGACGGGTAAAATTACACATTTTTTCGAATCTTATGCGGAAAAATATTATAAAAAGTTTTCAACACCTCATTTTTCAGCCGCTTAAATAAAATGATCAGCAATCTCAATCGCCTCATCAGCCTGCTTAGATTCAAAGGAATTATTGTTCCAAGACTGCCAGGATATCAATTTATCCGTATTTTAATATCGCTAATTGTTATTAAAAAGTATTTTATTCTTATTTTTGCAGACTCAAACTCACATTGTTATATGAAGATACGCATAGATGTAAAACAGGTTCTACGTTCAAAATTAAAAGAAAAAGCGGATAAAATCCCGGCTTTTATCGTAAACTACCTGATTCGTATAATCCATCAGGATGAATTAAACCATATTCTTGAAAAGTATCAGGACTTGCAAGGCTTTGACTTCATGAAAGCGCTGGTGGGATATTTCAATGTCGACTTGAATATAATAAATGAAGAAAACCTTCCACCGGAAGGTAAAGGGTATATTTTTGCGTCAAACCATCCTCTGGGAGGTTTTGACGGCATCTGTCTGTCGTACCTGTTGGGCGAACATTACAATGGCAAGATTAAGTGTCCGGTCAACGACCTGCTACTCGCCATTCCCAATCTGCGATCCATCTTTGTGCCCGTAAACAAACACGGAGCGCAAAGCAAAGAAGCGGCAATAAAAACAAAAGAAACTTACCTGTCCGACAATCAGGTCATCACATTTCCGGCCGGATTATGCTCGCGCAAACATAAAGGCGTCATACGCGACATGGAGTGGAAAAAATCTTTTATACAAAAGGCTATCGAATACAAAAGAGACGTCGTCCCCATTTATTTTGAAGGCCGTAATTCCAACTTTTTTTACCGGTTGGCTAATTTTCGCAAGCTATTTAACATAAAAATAAATTTGGAAATGCTATATTTGTCGGATGAATTATTCAAACAGAAAAATAAGGCATTTAATATTTATATCGGTAAACCTGTTCCATGGGAAACATTCGATTCAGGCAAAAAGCCTGCCGAATGGGCGAAATGGGTAAAAGAAGAAGTATACAAACTTGCTAACAATTAGATCAAACACAATATGCAACACAATATGCAAAATATAATAGCCCCAATAGACAAAAAGCTCATTCTGTCAGAGCTTACTCCCGATAAAAAATTAAGAAGCACCAATAAATCCGACAACGAAATTTACATTGTAACATCCCGGGATTCTCCACAAACAATGCTGGAAATCGGGCGTCTGCGCGAAGCCGCTTTTCGTTACTACGGAGGCGGCACGGGACTTGCATGCGATATTGACGAATTCGACACGATGGAAAGCGCATACCGACAACTGATTGTGTGGAGCCCCAATGAAAAAGAAATTCTTGGAGGATACCGGTTTTTATGTGGTTCGGATGTAAAGTTCGATGAACAAGGAAAGCCGATACTTGCAACAGCTCATTTATTCAACTTCTCCGAAGATTTCCTGAAAAATTACTTGCCCTATACGGTAGAATTAGGGCGTTCTTTTGTCTCGCTCGATTATCAGGCAACCCTCGGACGGTCCAAAGGCGTCTTCATTCTTGACAATTTGTGGGACGGACTTGGCGCGCTACCCATCATTGACCCGTCGCTGAAATACTTTTATGGAAAAGTAACCATGTATAATACATACAACACGGAAGCGCGGGATATGATATTATATTTTCTGAATTTACACTTCTCGGACAAAGAAAATCTTGTTGCCCCGATATACCCTTTAGAAACGAACGCAGATCAGGAAAAACTAAAAAAAATCTTCAATCATAACAATTTTAAGGAGAATTACAAAGCATTAAATCAGGAAGTACGTAAACTCGGCTTCAACGTCCCTCCATTAATCAACGCCTACATGAGCCTTTCTCCCAAAATGCGCACATTCGGAACTGCTATAAACAAGGAATTCGGAGAAGTTGAAGAAACCGGTATTCTTATTGCGATTAGCGAAATCCTCGAAGAAAAGAAAAAACGCCACATGGAAACATTCCTCAAAGACGCCAATAT
>JAIROL010000013.1 GCA_031257565.1 Tannerella sp.
ACGCGGTTGTCTTCCATCATGTACCTGAAGACTACATCGTATATGGGATTCGCTATATGCATTTTCTTGTTTCTTTTAAGTTTAACGGTTACAAAATTACATGAAACAGATCGTTTTTCCAAGCGCATAAGATGAAAAAGTTTTACATGCAGGAAGAACAAACAGTCGCCATTTGATGCGATTTTGACCATCCCTCCATGATCGTCGATTCACTTTTGGACCGGCTGAATAGTTACGTTTTTTTCGGCATGTCATAAAACTGAATTACAATGTCATAAAAACGTACATGGAAATATTGTGTGTTATCCTATTTTTGCCTCAAAAAATTTAAACCAGGAAATTACTATGGTAACACGCAGGTATTTTTTAAAGAAAGGCGGTTTGGGGTTAGCGGCTTTTACTATCGGGGGTAAAGAAGTTGTAGTTGGAGATAACATCCGCGTTCCGACCGGAAATAACAGGTCTTTTTTAAAAAACGACAATTATACGTCGAATCGTCCGGAAGTATCCAAAAGGAACTTTGTCTCCGAGTCCGTCGAAGAAACAATCAAAAATGTGACCAAACAGTTGAAGGACCCGAAACTTGCCAGGATGTTCGGGAACTGTTTCCCTAATACATTAGATACAACTGTGCATTACAGGATATTGGAGGGTAAGCCGGACTCCTTTGTTTATACGGGCGATATACATGCCATGTGGTTGCGTGATTCCGCCGCGCAGGTATGGCCGTATTTAAATCTGATGGAAAAGGACGAACCGTTACGGAAACTGATTGCAGGAGTTGTCAACCGGCACACCAAATGTATCCTGTTCGACCCGTATGCGAACGCCTTTAACGATGGTCCTACGGGTAGCGAATGGATAAGCGACTATACGGACATGAAGCCGGAATTGCACGAACGTAAATGGGAAATCGATTCGCTGTGCTATACCGTAAGATTGGCTTATCATTACTGGAAGATTTCGGGCGATACGTCCGTTTTCTCAAAAGATTGGGAAAAAGCCGCCGGCCTGATTGTTAAAACATTTAAGGAGCAACAGCGCAAAGACGGTTTAGGCCCGTACAAGTTCCGGCGAAAAACGGAGCGTCAGTTGGATACGTTATGTAACGACGGTTACGGCGCGCCGGTCAAACCTGTAGGATTAATCGTCTCCTCATTCCGTCCTTCCGACGATGCTACGACGTTGAACTTCCTTATCCCGTCAAACTTATTTGCAGTGACCTCCTTGAAACAACTGGCCGAGATTTCCGCGAAAATAACGAATAACGGCGCTTTCGCTTCGGAATGTCTCGCTTTAGCAGGCGAAGTACAGGCGGCAATCGACAATTATGCCGTCGTCGACCATCTGAACTATGGGAAGATTTATGCATTTGAGGTGGACGGTTTCGGCAACAAACTGTTTATGGACGATTCCAATGTGCCGAGTCTGCTGTCCCTGCCTTATCTGGGATGCGCAGATCGGAAAGATAAGGTATATCAGAATACGCGTAATTTTGTCTGGAGTCTTGATAATCCGTATTTCTTTAAAGGAACGGCAGCCGAAGGCATTGGAGGCCCTCACATCGGTTTCGATATGATATGGCCGATGAGCCTGATAATGAAAGCGATGACGAGCAATGACGACGCCGAAATAAAATATTGTGTAAAAACGCTTCGCGATTCCGACGGCGATACGGAATTTATGCATGAAAGTTTTCATAAGAACGACCCCCGCAAATTTACGCGTTCATGGTTCGCATGGGTGAACACTTTATTCGGAGAGCTGATTCTTAAATTGATAAAAGAAGGCAAAATAAATTTGCTGAACAGTTTATAGTATTATTAACTAAAAAAGATATTATTTATGAGAAAAGATGAGCTATGTTAAAATTATTGCGAGAGTTTAATGTTACCTTAATGTTTATCCGAAAAACTAAGTAGATTATGAATGATTTATTAAAAAAACAGAAAAAAAGTTTTCGGCTTGCGGTCGGCTTTCTTTTTATCTCATGCTGTATGCTTCTGGCTTCAGGAGAGATAGAGGCTCAAACGCAATCCATTGCAAAAAAAAATAAAGTTACAGGCGTCGTATCGGACGAATCCGGCGAAGCGCTGTCCGGCGTTAACGTAGTTCAGAAAGGGACTACGAACGGGACAGCTACGGATATAGACGGTAAATTCTCTTTGGACGTTCCGCAAGGAGCTGTTCTGACCATTAATTTTATCGGATTTGTTCCGGAAGAAGTGGTCGTTAATGATGAAAAAACGTTGAACATCACATTAAGCGAAGATGTTCGGAAGTTATCGGAAGTAGTGGTTGTCGGTTACGGGACGCGACAACGCAAAAGTATCACCGGGGCAATAGACCAGGTAGGGAAAGATGTGTTTGAAAACCGTCCGGTAAGCAATACCATGCAGGCGTTACAGGGAGCTTCCGCAAACCTTATTATCCAACAAAAGAACATGAACCCGAATGATAACAGCATGAATATTAATATTCGCGGTATCAGTACGATGGGTAATAATGATCCGCTTATAGTTATCGACGGTCTGATTTCAGGTACGGCTACGTTGAACAACCTTAATCCTAACGATATAGAAAATGTTTCCGTTTTGAAGGATGCCGGTAGCGCAGCTATCTACGGTTCGCGTTCGGCAAACGGCGTCATCCTTGTAACGACGAAGAAAGGCACCGACCAGGCAAAGCCAATCGTCCGGTTCAACGGGATGGCAGGTTATCAGGACCCGGACATCCTGTATCAGCCGGTGGAAGGCTGGCAGAATGCAATGTACAGGAACCAGGCCAATATGAATGTCGGCAGTTCGCCGGCGTTTACTCCTGCGCAGATCCGGGACTTGTACGATCATCGCAGCGAAGAATACTGGTACCTGAATAAGATCATGGAAAAAGGGCTTCAGCAGGCTTACAACGTCAACGTTTCCGGCGGTAATCAGAATACCACTTATATGGTATCGGCGGGTTATCGTAATCAGGAGAGCAACTTTGCGGGAAATTTCGGGCTGGAACGTTATAATTTCCGCAGTAACCTTACGACCGAATACGGACGATTCAAATTGACGTCTTTAATGGCCTATACGCGCAAAAACGAACGTACGATTGCCGGGGGAACGGGGAATGTGATCATCAACTCTTCGCGTATCCCGCCCTATTACTACTATCAGTTCACAGAAGACGGCAAGTATCTTATCAACGATGTGATAGGCGATGATAACACCATGGCGAAACTGAAAGAGGGCGGCTATGAAAAGAAAGACGAAGACAATTTCATCGGAAGCCTGGACCTTGATTTTAAAATCCTCGACGGCTTGACGGCAAAAGGATTGGCAGGTATCGACCTTACGCAGCATCACCGTTTCCGCCGGGACAGGAAAGCGCCGCTCTATGCCGCCGCAGACCTGGTAACGCCCGTCCTGTACATGAATTCCAATACCATGACGGAAGATTACAACGAAAAAAGGTATACGTTGAGTACGCAGTTCCTGCTGAATTACGACCGCACGTTCAATGGTTTGCACAACGTATCCGGATTGTTGGGCGTATCGAACGAATCCTATACACGGCTGGCCAGCCGTATCGCCTGGACATATACCGACGAAGACCTGGGACTCCCGACGACGGAAGAATCCATACAAAGCAGCGGTAACTATAACTCGAACGGCAGTAACGCGGATGGCGGCGGCGCTACCGACCAAACCAGCATTACGTCATTCTTCGGACGTCTGGGATATAATTTCAAGGATAAATATTACGGCGACGCTTCTTTCCGTTACGACGGTTCGTCCAAATTTGCCGAAGACAGGCGCTGGGGATTCTTCCCTTCCTTTTCGGCGGCATGGAGAATTTCCGAAGAAAATTTTATGGATGAATACAGGGCTAAATACGGAGATTTGAAGTTCAGGGCTTCGTATGGCGTGCTGGGAAACCAGAATGTCGATAATTATTCCTACCAGACGGTCTACCAGATGTATACAAATACGTATGTATTTAACAACCAAATCATGCCCGGAACGGGATATACGTATGGCAATTCCTTCCTGACGTGGGAGAAATCGGCCAATTTCAATATTGCTCTCGACGCCACGTTCTTCAATAACAGCCTGTACGTGTCGCTGGATTATTTTAATAAAAGAACATGGGACATCCTGTTGTCACCCATCGTATCGACGGTTTTCGGCAGCAGCGCGGCGAAGGAAAACGCCGGGGAAATGCAAAACCGCGGATGGGAAGCTACGATTCAATACCGTCTGAAAACAGGCGATTTCCGTCATCATTTCAACTTGAACGTTTCCGACTCCAAAAATAAGGTGACGGATTTCGGGGGAGAAGAAAGAATTGACCAGAACGACCAATTATATAAGATCATCCGCGAAGGCGAAGCGCTTGGTTCTTATTTCGGATATAAGACCGACGGACTTTTCCAAAGTTACGAGGAAATAGCCAACAGCGCCCTGCCTGTCGGGGCGGCGGTTCAGACGGGCGACGTGAAATATGTCGATACGGATCATAACGGCGTGATCGACGATAAAGACCGCGTGATACTCGGAAACGCATTCCCACGGTATACGTTCGGCTTTACGTATAGTCTGGAATACAAAGGATTCGATTTCGGCGTGATGCTTCAGGGCGTCGGGAAGCGCGACATGTACGTGCGCGGCGAATTGATCGAACCGTTCCATTCCAACTATTCCTATTGCATCTACCAGCATCAACTCGACTTCTGGACGCCGACCAATCCCGACGCCCGGTGGCCGCGCTTAACAGCGCCCGGATCGCCTTCGAGCACGAACAACTGGTCGAAAGCCGGTACGGACATCTACTTGCTGGACGGCGCCTATCTTCGCGTGAAAGATGTTAAACTGGGTTATACATTGCCGAAGCATATTACTTCGAAAATAGGCGTTCAGAAACTGCGCGTCAGCGTAAATGCACAGAATCCGCTCACGCTCTCTAAAAACTCTTTCATTGATCCGGAGTCTTCCGAATTTGGAAATAACATGGGAGGTATTGGCGGAGTCGGAGCAAACAGCGCCCGTAATTATCCTACTTTGATATACTATGGTTTTGGACTGGATTTAGAATTTTAAATAGATATACTTATGAAAAATATATTAAAATATAGAACTTGGGTCGCCATTTGCATGATTACGATTTTATTTTCTTCATGCAACGAATTGGATTTAGCTCCTACGAACAAGTTTACCGAACTAAACTACTGGACGTCGCCCGAAAAAGCGTCTGCCGTTTTGAGTATGGGATACAGCCAGATGTTCGGCGCCGAACAGTTCTTTGTGAACGAAAAATTATCCGACAATCTTTACGAAGGTCGAGGCAATACGAACGAAAAGATCATCACTTCCGGGCAAGCCGATCCTTCGCTCGGACGCTTCTCCGGCGAATGGCAAAAGTGTTTTGAAGGCATCAAAACATGCCATACGTTCCTCGAAAACGTAGACAGGGTTCCCGATATGGACGAAACGCTGAAAGCAAGAATGAAAGCGGAAGCGCGCTTCATCCGCGCTTTCCTGTTCTTTCGTCTCGCCGGTCATTACGGCGATGCGCCTTTGTTCGACTATAACCTGACGATGCAGGAATCGAATACGATTGCCCGCTCTCCGAAATCGGAAGTCATTGATTTTGTCAGGAAAGAACTGAACGACATCGTCGGCGCTATACCGTCCAAACACGAATATGCTGCGAACGATCAGGGGCGGATCACGAAAGGAGCCGTCATGACGTTGCTCGCCCGCACTTATCTGTACGAGAACGACTGGGCTAACGTCGCCTCCATCTGCGAAAAGATAATGAACGGCGACTACGGCAGCTACGGGCTTTTCCCCAGCTATGAAGGATTGTTTCTGCCGGAGAACGAATATAACGATGAAGTGATACTCGATATCGGCTACGTGCTTACGCTTCGCACATGGAGCGAATATTACGACGCCATACCGCTGTCCGTAGGCGGACGCATCCACGCTTTCGCACCTACCCAGGAATTAGTCGACGACTATGTCATGCGGAACGGTAAAGGAATCGACGAAGAAGGGTCGGGATATAACGAAGACGACCCCTATGTAAATCGCGATCCTCGTTTTGAAAAAACAATTGTTTATCACGGCTACTCATGGGAAAAAGGCGATGGAACGACGTCCGTCATTTACATCCGTCCGGGGTCTTCCGCCGAAGCGGGCGTTTCCAATCTTGACGAATATGCCGGACCCGGACAGAACGCTACCGGAACGGGCTATTACCTGCGGAAATATTTCGACCCGACGGCGCCTACAGGAATGGCGGCCGGGCTGAACCTGATCCTCATGAGATACGCCGATATCCTGCTGATGTACGCGGAAGCAAAACAGGAAACGGGACAGATGAATCGGGACGTATGGAACCGGACGATCCGTCCGATACGCCAGCGCGCAGGATTCTCCGACGCTTCGGCGCTCGACTATCCGGAAAGCGCCGACCTGCAGCAGATCATCCGTCGTGAACGTCGTTGCGAACTGGCGATTGAAGGATTGCGGCTTTTTGACATCCGTCGCTGGAAAACAATCGAAACGTTGCTCAACGGCTATCCCCATGGCGCTAAGTTTGCCGCCGATAATACTCAATATATCCGGCTGGATGAGCGGAAATTCAACAAAGACAGGGATTATTTGTTCGCGATTCCCCAGTCTCAAAGGGATATCAACCCGAATCTTACCCAGAATCCCGGATATTAACTTTTTAAATTATATATGGGGCATAAATCGGCTTAATGCCGGAGAATTATAAGCATCCTGCAATTCCCATATTACTTTAGTATTAAAAAATTAAATAATGCAGATATGAAATCAATATATTTTAAACCGGTAATGGTAATCTCTTTACTTTTCGCCCTGATTGCCTGCAACAATGACGGTGAAGTGAGAGACATAGGTGTGACGGCGGTTAAAAAACTTTACGAGCCGGATAACGGGAAAGACGTGGCGCTGCAATCGTCGGCGTCGGCTACGTTATATTTTGAATGGGAACCGGCGCGCGCCGAAGATAGCGGGAGCGTCCTTTACGAAGTTGTATTCGACAAAGCCGACGGCAACTTCTCAGATCCTCTTTTTATAGTAGCTTCCGATAATAACGGCGGAACAAACCATGCCACGATAACCCATAAACAACTTAACCGCATCGCCGCTATGGCTGGCGTCGAATCGGCGGCCAGAGGGACCCTGAAATGGACGGTCTTTTCATCGAAAGGGATCAACCCCGTCAAAGCGGAAGAAGAACGTTCGCTTACGTTGACGCGCCTGGCCGGATTTGCAGATATACCGTCGCAACTCTATATCACAGGGGATGCTACGGAGGTCGGACCCGATCTTTCCAATGCGCTCATAGTGAAGAAAATAACGGAAGGCGAATTTGAAATTTATACAAAACTTACGGAAGGCCGAACCTTTAAATTTGTAAATGCAGTTTCGGGAACACCCACAGAATATTCGCTGAGCGGGGAAAAACTTATTGAAGGAGGGACGTCTGCCGTCTCGAAAACAGGTATCTATAAATATTACCTGGATTTCAATATCGGTTCTTTCACAACGAAAGAGGTAACGAAAGTAAATCTGTTCCTGAACTGGTCGCAACGGAAAATAGAATTGCCGTATAAAGGCCTTGGCGTATGGGAGTTGACAAATCATACGATATCAGGCCTTGAAGGAAGCGACAATTCCGACGACCGTTACAAATTCAGAATGGAAAGCTCCGATGGCGAAACCGAATGGAGGGCGATTAATAATGATAGCAAACCGACCGGAAACGATGCTTACTATTACATGGTCGAACGGACAAACGTGGAGCAATGGACGAACAACCAGGTATGGAAAAATCCGGCTACGGACGGATGGAGCGGCAAGACGTATGATATCCTGTTTTCTCTTCATCCGGAGGGTGCATATACGCATAATTTAGTAATTAAATGATAGGAGATAGTCGTATGAAATCAACAGGTATAAGATTAACAATAATAGCCTTTTTCGTCTTGTCGTTCGTAGCTTGCAACGATAATATGGGCGAAACGGATACGCGGTTGTCGGACGTCAAGACGCTGATAGAGCCGCTTAGCGGAAGGTCGATAGCGTTGGAGACTTCCGCATCGGCAGAAATATATTTTGAATGGGACTATGCGGATGTGAACGAAGGTGGCGTCGCCGTCTATCAAATTGCATTCGACAAAGTAGATGGAGACTTTTCCGTTCCTTTCTATAGGATGTCTTCCGACAATAACGGATTCAACAATAATGTGAAAATAACGCACAAACAAATGAACAAGATTGCCGGTATGGCAGGCATCAAAGCTTCCGATACGGGAACGTTCAAATGGACGGTATTTTCGTCGAAAGGAACAAAAGCCGTAAAATCAGGGCAAGAGAATACGATAACTATTACGCGCCTGGCCGGATTTGAAGATTTGCCGATCGACGTATACGTTACAGGAGAAGGCTCCGAAGGTGGAACGGATTTGTCGAAGGCGCATAAGATGAAAGCAGTTGCCGGAGGCGATTTCGAAGTGTATACAAAATTGGCGGGCGGCGAACCGTTCTATTTTACAGACGGGATAACCGGCTCTCCACGGCGTTTTTATACATCGGAAGGTCTGGTAAAAGAAAATGGGACATCGACGGTTTCCACTGACGGGATATACCGTATCACGCTTGACTTTAATACCGGCGCTTGTACGTATGCATTAGTGACGCGGATCATGTTCTATTTTTGCCCCGATAATGCATTGTTGTTTGAATTGCCTTATGAAGGTTACGGCATATTCATGGCAAAAGGCCGGACCGTCACTTTCAAACAGGAGAGTTGGGGTAGGGATGAACGTTACAAATTCCGGATGTTCATGAAAGAAAACGGCGGCGTCGGCGAAGAAAAGGAATATGAGTGGGGAACGCAGAACTCGACGGATTCACGTCCTACGTCGACAAGTCCCGAATCTTACTACTATTTGAGATTGATTAACGCCACTTCTCAGTGGAATGATAAATGGAAACTGATGGCCGATTTCGATGGTGTGGCGGCAAATTATACCGTATACTTGCAGGCAGACGGGCCATATACACATTCAATTACAAAATAGCGTTTTTACTATAATTGTTAATGTATGTCACGAATTGAGGATTGTTGTTGCATATTTCGCTTAGGAAAGGGTCTTTTTCCGTTTGTGTATTATGAACGATAATTCTCAATTCTTTTTTACAAATGAAAAAAATATAATATGCTAAAAATAAAGAGAATACTTATCGTGTTTTCCCTGTATTCACTCTTGTTTGCCTGCGGAAGCGATGACGATACTCCGGATTCCGGAAATGATGAAAAAACAAAAATCGATTGGAGCGATGCAGCGGACAAAAGTGTTAATACGCTGATAAAATCATTCTGGAATGCAGGCGAAAAATATTTCAACTATGACAGTAACGGGAAAGTCGATTTTCATTACTGGCCGCAAGCTCATGCGCTGGATGTACTTATCGACGCATACTTACGTACAGGCGATGCATTGTATAAGGGGTATTTTGACCAATGGTTCGAAGGCGTTAAAGTTAAAAATAAAAATACTTTTAGGAATGACTTTTACGATGATATGGAATGGAATGCATTGGCCATACTGCGAGCATACAAAGCGACAAACGATATGAAGTATAAAGAGGCGGCGTTGCAAATCTGGGAATACATAAAGGTGGGATGGAACGATAATGCCGGTGGCGGTATATCCTGGGTAAAAGGTCAGGAATACAGTAAAAATGCCTGCTCCAACGGCCCTGCCTGCATCCTTGCCGCCCGTCTGTATCAGGAATTTGGCGATGAAGAAAACAAAGAATGGGCAGTTAAAATATACAAATGGGAGAAAACGACACTATTCAATGCCAATAACGGAATGGTTTATGACAATATAAACAGTGAAACGGGCGAGATCAATAAAAATTGGATATTCACCTACAACCAGGGAACATTCATCGGCTCTGCCGTAGAACTATACAAGATATTCGGAGAAAAAGCCTATCTTAACGACGCAATATTAGCCGCCAACTATACGATTAGCAGTCTTGTAGACAATTCTATCCTCAAAAGTGAAGGAACAGGTGACGGCGGTCTTTTCAAAGGCGTCTTCATTCGTTATTTTACCGAACTAATCCGGCAAGACAGATTGGACGCCACAGCAAAGAGACGTTATATTCAGTTCCTTCGGCATAATGCCGAAACATTATGGACGGAAGGTACAAGTAAGCCTTCCATATTCTATGGTCCTAACTGGCGGACAAGCCCTGGTACATCGACAGGCCTAACGGAACAGCTAAGCGGCAGCATGCTGATTGAAGCCGCCGCCCTCTTCCGGAATGAGGAATTGGTATAAACGAAAATGCTTGTCGGTATTATCACCGTATCCTGTCTATTGAAATTCAACAATTACACTTTTGCCCGCGTGTCCGCCTTGCGGGAGTGAAATTGCTATCTCGGTATTACTTTCCTGAGCATTCCAATGTGTTTGCACACATTCTCGACCGTCGTAGCCACATATGATTTTCGGTTGAAACGAAGGTGTATTTTTCCCATCTTACGTGTCGGGTCGGAGACGGATAGTCGACGGATGTTACTAAAATATCGATAAAATGTAATTTTTATTCGATAACGAATAAGGTATGGCTGGAGATTATTATTACCTTAAATCCGCAAAAAATTCCTTGTTAGAGACAAGGGGGAATTTTAGGGGAAAGGAGTAGGAAAATCACACGTAATTGACTGTAAATTTATAGCGATTTCCGTAGGGATGTTCTTTGA
>JAIROL010000017.1 GCA_031257565.1 Tannerella sp.
ATATTAAATAAATTAATTAAAAATAAATGACATGAAAATCTCACAGAGTAATTATTTGAACATGTCGAATGCGGTGTTAGTGCATTTCGACAACAATGCGCAGGTATGGACAGGAATCCGTATAGTGGTGGAATGTGTTGGTAAATTGAGAACTATCCTTATCGACATCACCGATACGGCAACCATTCAGAGTAAAAACAACCCGGTTGGACATACTGCTTCCAAAGAACAGGCCCGCGAAGAACTGGAAGACCTTGTTTACCGGACGGCTTTGCGCGTAAGAAGCTACGCAGGTATCGTGGGTGACGAGGTACTGTTGGAAAAAATGCGTTTTTCGCGTTCTTCTCTTGACCGTATGGGGATAAACGACTTGTTGACACACAGCCGTTTGATACTGGACGCCTGTGTTCCCCATCTTCCCGCCCTGGGCGAATATCAGGTTGACCAAATAACCGTTGATGAGTTGCAACAGCGAATTGAGCAGACCTCTCATCTTTACGCCCAGCGGGATACGGTTATCGACCAGCGCATGGAAGCAACCGCACGCTTGCAACGGCTTTTTGACGAACTCCGCAAACAACTCAAAACATTGGACGACCTCGTGGAAGGTTATATAGATGATTATGTTTTTGCGGCGACGTACTTTAACGCCCGCCGGATTCATGATTTGAAGAATAGAAAACAGGGAAAGGATGAAAAGGATGTATAATGTATGATTCTTAATTGAAATAGATATTATGATAAAACATTATTTAAAAGTAGCATTCCGCAATATGTGGAAATACAAATGGCAGACAGTTATCAGTGTCGCAGGAATGGCGGTAGGGTTCGCCTGCTTCGCCATGGCAATGCTCTGGATATGGTACGAAATGACGTACGACAGTTTCCATAAGAACGCCGACCGGATATATTGCATCAGCAGTCCGGATCATTTCATTCCCGATAATACGACCAGAGTCTGTCCCTATCCTCTGGCAGGGTATCTCGAAACCACTTTTCCGGAAGTAGTCCGGGCTGCTCCAATGGCGCCGGTGAATTTCGAGTTTGAGATTGAGGGAGTCAAACATAAGGCAGACCTGCTCAAAATAGATTCTTCGTTTTTCGGTATGTTTGATGTTAAACTTGTCGAAGGCAGTCTGAATTTTCTGATTCCTCAAATTAACAATACAGCCGTCACCGCCGGACCCAGTATCTCGTTTACCCGAAATTACAGTATAGCCATCACCCGCGAGAAAGCCTCCCGGTTATTCGGGAACGAAAGTCCCGTAGGTAAAATCTTGAAAGATGGCAATAAGGATTATATTATTAGCGCTGTAGTAACCGGATTACCCAAACGAAGCAACTATCCTTTCGATTTTCTGCAATCGCTTGTGCAATTAGAGGAATGGAACGGTTATATAGACGATCAGCATACGCTTGTTGAACTTGCGCCCAATATTGATATTGAAGCGTTCAAACAAAAACTGTATGAACACGAAATTAAAAGCGAACATACCACTCTGACAAAAATGAGTCTCACTCCGCTTGCTTCAGTGCGTTATAAGGATGAAAACATAAAGAGGGATGTGAAATTCCAGCACATTATCCTTTTTGCCGTAGCCGGTTCGTTGCTTATCCTGTGTACGCTGTTCAACTATCTGACACTGTTCATCAGCCGTTTCAGGCTTCGCCGGAAAGAACTTGCGCTGAGAATGGTTTACGGCGCTTCGGGACGTTCGCTGTTTGCGATGCTCTCGGTCGAGTTCATTATGTCGCTGGGTATGGCGCTTCTGCTTGGACTGTTTTTCATACAGACTGTTTTTCCGCCATTCCGTGCCGTGTCCAACGTGCAGTTGGAACTGTCGTCAATATATCTCGAATCAGTAATATACATAGCGGTAATCATAGCAATAGCGCTGGGGACATTCCTTTTGACGCTCGTCATATTCCGTCGCCGCACGCTCAATTCGAGTATACACAGCAACAAAAAAATGTTCCGCAAAACATCAATTGCCGTTCAATTAGTGATCAGTATTGTATTTGCATTCTGTACAACAGTTATCCTGAAACAGATGTATTACCTTCACAATACCGATTTGGGATTTGCATTCAAAAATTGCGGTTCGATATTTATCCCGACAAACTATAAGCGCGTGGAACTGTTGAACGATAAAATAAAGCAAATACCGGAGATAAAAGAAACCATAAGCGGATTTTCACCCCTGCTGCCGCAAGTGCGACACTCGTCGAGCCATATATCCGAATGGGAGGACAAACAGGAAAGCGATAGAAAAGTAACTCTCGAAAATGTAGTTCTTACGGAACAATATGCAAAATATTACGAACTTGAATTAATTGAAGGAGAAATGTTGAGCGAAAGCAGCGATGAAAATGATGTGCTGATAAACGAATCGGCGGCAAAAGCCTTCGGATGGAACAAGGCTGCCGGAAAATCGTATTCCGACTATTACGGAACATGGAAAATAAAAGGCGTATTAAAAAACATATACAATATGTCGCCTACAATTGCCGCCCAACCATGTTCCTATTCAACATCATGGGTAAAAGATATGTGGACAGGACAAAGGTCTTCCGAACATGAAAGCCGGTACATATTGTTTAAATATCACGAAGGAAGCGGGAAAGCCTGCATGGAGAAAATCAAAAAAATCCTTGCAGCCGAACTGTCCGACAGTCCCAATATATTACCGGTGATTACCAATAGCGAAGAAGAATACGACAAATTCCTGAAATCGGAAAACACTTTGCTCGCAATACTTTCCGTCATTTCCATAATTTGCCTGATTGTTTGCGTCTTCGGCTTCGTTTCGATAGTCTCGCTCACCTGCGAAGAACGTCGCAAGGAAATCGCTATCCGCAAAATCAACGGAGCAACAATCAAAGATATTCTCGACATTTTCTTTAAAGAACATTTGACTTTGCTTGTTGCCGGCGCATTAATCGCCTTTCCGGCAGGATATCTGATAATGCGGCGATGGCTCGAAGAATACGTCGTGAAAACGGAAATAAACGCATGGATTTATGCCTCGATATTGCTTGCACTGCTCATGGCTATCATCTTTTGCGTCGGCGGACAGGTTTACAGGACAAGCCGCGAAAACCCGATTGATTCAATTAAAAATTAAAAATTACTAATTTTTAAATTATTCGGTTATTCTGTTTATCTTTGCAAAAAAAATTTAGAAGTCATGAAGAAAGAATTACCGGTAGGAGTACAGTCATTTTCACGATTACGCAAGGAAAATCGTCTGTATGTTGACAAAACGGAACACGTTTATAAAATGGTTACTTCCGGAGGAGGGGTTTATATTCTGTCTCGTCCTCGACGGTTCGGAAAATCCTTGCTTGTGAGTACGCTGGATGAGTTGTTCCGCGGACGGAAAGAACTGTTCGAAGGACTTTTTATCTATGACAAATGGGACTGGACGAAAAAGTATCCGGTGATACGGTTGGATTTCGGCTCAATATCCAACAATACTCCCGAAGCGCTGAATAACTCTTTGTCCGATTTTATAAAAGAAATGGCTAACGATTATAATGTCGATGTTGAAAAAATAGAATTGCCCGACCGGTTTG
>JAIROL010000134.1 GCA_031257565.1 Tannerella sp.
ATACCAATATTTCCAGATAATCAATTGTGATGTTGCAAAGTTATAGAATTTTACCTGTATATCTTACTCATTATCGATCAAAAATTGCATTATATCGATATTTCTTAAAAATTCGGCGGTGAAAGCGGCGGCGGGGGAGTTTTTGGGAAAACATTCTGACACTTGCAAGTCAATAATATAAAACTGTTACACTATCACAATCAGCGTATTTTTGAATTTTACGCAAAAAATATTTCGCCGGTTAAAATATTAGTTGTAACTTTGCGCCAACAGAAGTCGTTGCCATCCCGTAAGATCTGGCGCGGCTCATTTTTTATATATTATATGAACAAGTCCGTATATACGATTGCCGAGCAGATTGCATTGCTCAAACAGCGGGGTATGCTTTTTCAGAGATGAGGTGCAAGCATACGACCGGTTGAAAAATATTAACTATTACCGGTTAAGATGATACTGGTGGGACATGCAAAGTGATACGACGTTGCATCTGTTTTATCCCATTGTTCTTTGACGTTCATGCGCGTGGTAACCATCGTTTGTGAAGACATTCCTGCGGCCGGTATCCGATGTAACTGACGGCAATGGTCGCGGGTAAGGCGGGGATGCTCAGGCTGAACAGGCCGTCGGCGTCCGTGATCGTGCCGGAGTTATCCGCCTTGCCGCCTTTCAGGAGGACATTGGCGCCGATAACCGGCTCGTTGCTGCGCGCGTCAACGACCTTCCCCCGCAAAATAACGCTCCCCTGCCCTGCCGCCGGTCTGACGCCGATCCAGGCGGTCAGCAAAAAAAGAAAAAAGAAAAAAAACAGAAATCTCTTGCGATTTCCAAATTCAAAATTTAATTTTGTCATAACTGATTTTTTTTAGTGAGTACCCCTTCAACCATTTTTCCCGCCATTCGACCTCGCCTTGTGCATATTCCAATCATCTCATTAATCGTTATGTAATTCTCCGATAGCGATACCGCTTTCACCCGCCACGGAATAAAGTAAATACCATTTGTCATTTTCAACATACAATGCCGGATCGCGCAACTCGCGTACTTGCCCCCAGAACAAACCTGCCCTGGAAGTCGTGAGCGGAAGGTTTCCGCCTTCGTAATCCTTTTCCGGTTGTACAATATCCACAGAGGGAGTCGCTGTCCAAGTCGTCCAGTCGTCAGTTAAATCTATTTTCGACAACACTATTCGTTCCGGCGTGTCGCCAATGCGGGAATAGAATACAAATAATTTGTTCCCGTGCACTTTTACGGCTGCATGACGCAGAAAATTCTCGTTAGTCTGTATACCGCTAAACGGATTATGTCCAAACTCAAAACTGTGTCCGCCGTCTATGGAACGGTAAAATTTCCCTGTTCGCGCGACAGCATAATGCTTTCCTTTCCATTCGAACACGCGAAAATAAGATTCACCCAGTACTGTCGAGTCTGCCTGAAAACGAATGCCGTCTTTACTCGTTGCCCGATAAGAATATTGTCCCGGCTTTCCATTATAAACAGCCGGCGTATGAAAATACATTATTATTTCTTTCTTCGTTTCGTCGATATGAACATCGGGAGAAGCAAGATGCCGGATATCGTCGTCCGCTGTTTCCGCGCCGTTTTGTGCGGAAGATACTTCGGCAGGAAGCGAGGTTTTACCGCCAATTGTCTCGGATAATTGCAAGGTTCCAGGAGCATATATTTTCCAGGGACCTTTTAAATCGTCCGCATAAGCCAAACGAATGTATTTGCCTTTGTGATGCGCAAAATACAGATAATAAGTTCCTAATTTGTCAGGTAACCAATCGGGCGCTTTTATTAAAGAAGGCCCGTTGATGTCGTTTCCATCGGAACCGGACAATAACGCAGCGGTAATAATCGGATTGCTTTCAAACCGTTCAAAACGAATTGATTTTTTCTCGCAACTCATAAAAAACAGCAACGCTATTACCGGATAAAGGGGATTTACAATTGTTTTCATATTGAGAACGGTTTAATCGGAATATTCAATGGTTACATGATTCAATTTACCTGTAAAAGCAAAGGGCGTCTTATACCGTCCGGTAACAGGCGAGTTTCGGTCGCAGCCAACATCAATACCGTCTTTATAAACGGCAATATAGCCTTCGGATGCAATCACGTTGCGTTCGCCGACTTTTTTTTCGTTGATGTAAATGGCTTCCGTACCGGCGGGCAAGTTCCTGTCTTTTGAACCTTCCGGCGGCGCGACATAGTTAAATTCCAGTTTCAATCTTGATTTTCCGACAGGTACGGGAATATCCGACTCCAGATAACGTACAATCGTACCGGTGTTATGAGCCGCTTGAAATTTACCGTCTTTCACGTAAAGGCTCAATCCGTCAAATTCCGAGCCGGTGGCGAAGATAACGCCCTGGTCGCTTTTCGAGCCTATTTCAATATCGGCGGTTATGCTGAATGATTGTCCCTGAAATTGCGGTCCGCTGTATGTAAGTATCTGGTCGATGCCGGGGTATAAAACTACTTTGTCTGCCAAGCCGTACAAACTGCGTTTTCGCCCGCCGGCACGATGGCCGATGGCGCGGTCAATCAACGGATATACATTGTATTTTTTTGCTTCCTCATCGAAAACGCCTTGCAATTCTTTCACCCTGTCGGGATATTGATCCGCCAGATTGATGCGTTCGTTGAAATCTTCATTCAAATTGTAAAGTTCCCAGACGTCATCCTGAAAATCAGTTCCCGACCGGTGGAAGACCGATGCTTTCCAGCCGTCTTTCACGATAGCGCGTTTCCCAAAAAGTTCATAATATTGAACGGTGTGACGGTTTTCGGCATCCTCGTCATTGATGGAATACGCAAGACTTATGCCCTCTATCGGTTTCTGTTTGTAACCTTTAATCACCGCAGGAATGGTTGCTCCGGTCAGTTCATAAATAGTAGGCGCAAGGTCTATCACGTGCCCGTATTGGCTCCGGATACCACCCGGCTTGCTGATGCCATTCGGATAAAATACGATAAGCGGCTGATGCGTGCCGCCTTCGGCATTAGGGTCGGCTTTCCAGAGGCGGAAGGGTGTGTTGGTAGCTTGCGTCCATCCGGCAGGAGCATCGGAGAAAGAATGTTCCGTACCGAATTTATCGAAGTTTTTCAGTAATTCCGCCACTTGTTCTTCTTCGTCCAGGCCGCTGATATAGCCGTTCAGACTGCCGTGTTGCGGTCCGTGACTGGAACCGTTGTCGCCGATGCTGACAAGGATAATCGTATTGTCAAGCTCGCCGATTTCCTTGATATAATCCACGATGCGTCCAAATTCATAATCGGTATGCGTCAGGAAGCCGGCATAGATTTCCATAAAACGGGCATAGACTTTTTTCTCGTCGGCGGTCAGGCTATCCCATGCTTTTACGGATGGATCGCGTTCGGGCAATACGGCGTTTGCCGGAATGACGCCTAACTTTTTCTGGCGTTCAAAAACTTCCTGCCTGTACCAGTCCCAGCCCTTATCAAACTTTCCCTTGTACAAATCGCTCCATTTTTTATCCACCTGGTGCGGCGAATGAATAGCTCCGGTGGCAAAATAGAGGAAAAAGGGATTTTGCGGAGCCGTCGAACGCTGATTGGCTATATATTCAACGGCTTTATCGGCCAAAAGCGTTGTCAGGTGCGTAGTATTCGGTTCAATACGGATCGCTTTCGCGTCTTCGTACAGATTGGGATGATACTGGTCGGTATGCCCCAGCTGATAACCGTAGAAATGATCGAAACCGCGTCCTACCGCCCAATGGTCGTAAGGTCCGGATGCGGAAATTTCGTTGAGCGGAGCCACATGCCATTTTCCTACGGCAAAGGAATTATAACTGTTTTCGTGCAATACTTCGGCGATGCTTGCCTTGTCAAATGGCATGACGGCATCGTATCCCGGGAAGCCGAGCGAGCTGTAATTAAGCGTTCCCATGTGGACGGAATGATGATTGCGTCCGGTGAGCAAGGCTGCACGCGTAGGCGATGATACGCCTGTGGAATGGAAATTCGTGTAGCGCAATCCATGATTCGCCAAGCTATCGAGCACGGGCGTTTGCATCAGTCCGCCAAAAGCGCTGGACGTCCCGTAACCGGCGTCGTCGATAAGAAAAACGACTACGTTGGGAGCGCCTTGGGGCGCGCGTTTTGCCGGTTTCCAATATTCTTCGGATTCGGCGAGCGTCTTGCCGATTTTCCCCCGGAAATCACCGTCGCTGTTCTCAGTCCCGGTTCCGGTTTTGACTTTGTCGCCGCAACCGGCAACTCCAACAAGCAACGAACTCGTCAGCAGTCCATAGTAACTATGTTTCAAAATATCACGTTTCATATTATTCAATGGGTTTAATTATTGTTCAATGATAATTTTTTTTACTTTTCCCGTGAAAGGGAATTTAGCGGGATAACTTTTAGAGACCGGGGAATTGAGGTCTTGACCTACGCTGATTCCTTCGCCGGCAATACCGGCTATGTATTTGTTTCGCGACTCAAAACCGCTTCGGGCAGTTTCCTTCCCATTAACGGACAGGATTACTTCATTGTCAAGATATTTTATCCCGATAACATTTTTACCGGCAGGAAGATGTTCCGGCGCTGTCAGTATCGTTTGTTTAAGGCCGTCATTAAGCAGATACTGCAATTTTCCATCCTTGATATACAAACTTGATCCTCCATACAGCCCCCCATTGGCAAATATCACGCCTTCATCTTTTCGGGAGGCGGTTTCGACCGTTGCGGTAATCGTAATATCGCCTTTCCCGATATTGACTTTTATCTTTTGAGAGGTTCCTTCCAGAATCACTGTTTTGGGTTTGACGACAGGCTGTGGTCTTCCCGTGTTGTAGTCATGCAGAGGATATACATTGTTCTTCTTCGCTTCGCTGTCGAAAAGTTCCTGCAATTCTTTCAGCTTATCGGGATATTTTGCCGCCAAGTCGTTTATTTCGTTCCAGTCTTCGTTAAGGTTGTACAATTCCCATTTATCCTGAGTATAGGGACGGGGATTGAAATGGGGGTCGTTGTTGGACTGGCCGGAAATATTTCGCGGGTGATAGACGCTTGCTTTCCATCCGTCTTTGTAAATGGCTCTTCCTCCGTGAAGTTCGTAATACTGGATGTTGTGGCGGGCGGGCGCCTTGGCGTCGTTCCATGCGAAAGCAAAACTTGTTCCCTGTATCGGCCATTGAGGATAGCCTTTGATAACTTCGGGAATGGTTGTGCCGGTCAGTTCAACAGTTGTCGGGAAAACATCCGTGACGTGGGTATATTGCGTACGGATTTGGCCTTTGTGCGCATGGTTGGGCAAATGTACAATCAAGGGATTGTGTGTAGCGCCTTCGCTGTTGGCGTCGCTTTTCCAATAGCGGAAGGGCGTGTTGCAGGCTTGCGACCATCCCAGGGGATAGTTGTTGTTGATTGCATCCGTACCGATTTTGTCGTATTGGCTGAGAAGGAAATCTATATCGGCTCCCGCTATGCCCGACTTGCCTACGCCTACCGTACCGGTGTATGTGCCTTCCTTGCTTCCGCCGTTATCGCCGATGATAAGGAATATCGCTGTGTTTTCGTATAAATCGTTTTCTTTCAGATAACGGATTATCCGACCTACTTCATGATCGGTATAGGACAAGAAAGCGGCGTATGTTTCAAAGAAACGGGCAAAGACTTTCTTTTCATTTGCGGAAAGGCTATCCCAGGCTTTGATTCCATCCTGCCTGGGAGGCAAAACAGTTCCCTCTGGCAATAAGCCTTGCGCTTGTTGACGTTCGAAAACTTCCCGGCGATACCAGTCCCAGCCCTTATCGAATTTGCCTTTGTATTTGTCTTGCCATTCTTTGGCAACATGATGAGGGGCATGTGTCGCTCCGGTAGCGAAATATACGAAAAACGGCTTTTCGGCGTCCGTTGATTTCTGATTGGCGATATAGGAAATGGCTTTATCGGCCAGGAGTTCATTCAGATGCTTGCTGTTCGGTTCGACGTCTATGGGGTCGTTCCCTTCCGTCAACTGCGGATGCCATTGGTCGGTAGAGCCGCCGTGAAAACCATAGAAGTGTTCAAAGCCGCGATTCAGGGGATAGCGGTTAAACGGCCCGTTTAACCTTAACTGGTCGGACGGAATACCATGCCATTTTCCCAGAGCAAACGTATTGTATCCGTTTTCGAGCAATACTTCGGCGATTGTTCCGGCTTCAAAAGGAATTTCGCCGGTATAGCCCGGCGCGTCGATTCCGAGCTCGGCATGATGCCCCATGCCTACCCGATGATGATTCCGTCCGGTAAGCAGCGCCGCCCGTGTGGGACTTGAGATACCGGTAGTGTGAAAATTAACGAATCGCAACCCGTCGTTTGCTAAAGTCTCAAAATTGGGCGTTTCTATCAATCCGCCGAAAGCTGACGAAGCGCCGAATCCGACATCGTCAAGCAAAATCCAAATCACATTCGGGGCGCTTTTAGGCGCTTTCTTTTTCTCAGGATGCCATAGAGTTGATTCATCCAACGTTTTTCCGATTGTACCTTGAAAAGGTGGTAAAGGCTCATGTTGAGCCGGTGCGGGAAATATGCTTCCGCTTATAGCCAATGCTGATGTCAGCCTTTTTATATTCCGTTTCATAATATATAAGTTTTAATTAATTAGCAATATCTTCTTCCCAACCAGGATTTTGGGTTAATTTCGGATTACGTTCTATTTCCACCTGAGGAATAGGATATAGATAATGCTTGGGTTTCACATTATTCTTCCCTACTTTTTTCAGGTTTTTCGACAGGATTCCCCTGCCTTCCGGGCCTTCGCCGGTCACTTCCCTGCCTGTTTGACGGATAAGGTCGAAATAGCGTTGATATTCTCCAAACACTTCCAACCGTCTGTCTATATAAACCGAATCGCGGAAATCATCCCGGCTCAGACCGGCGGTTAAATCGTCCAAACCGGCTCGACGCCTGACTTTGTTCAGCGAAATATAGGCCTTGAGTGTAGCTCCATTCAATTCGTTTTCAGCTTCGGCGTGTATCAACAATATTTCTGCAAAACGCAAGACAGGCGTATTCGCTTCGGAAAAGCCGCTTGCCGGATAATTCGGATCCCAATATTTATTTATATAGGGAATAGAATCGGGAATGGGCGTCGAAGGAGGGTTTGCGGAACTGTATGTCTTACTGTCCACGGGACTGCCGTAATACGTCAATCCGTCCTTAGGACTGATATACGTTTTGACAAATGTCACATCGCGGCGTTTGTCTTTGGAGGAATACAATTTGTAAATACTGAAATATTTATCGTCGCCTTCCTGCCAAAACGCTACCTGATCGCCATAAGAACCCGGAAGACCCGGTACGCCGGCAGCTATATCCCGCCTACAGACCTGATTTCCGTTGATAGTACCTACTCCTGCCTTGAACTGAATGGAAAAGATGTGTTCTTTACCGTTTTTGTAAGCGGGAAGGAAAACGTGTGAATAATCTTCAAACAAATCATATCCGTACGGACTTGCACCGGCGCCGTTGTTTCCGATCACTTCTTCCGCCAGTTTTATTGCATTTGCCCAGTCGCGCTTAGTCAGATAGACTTTTGACAACAAGGCTTTTGCCGAACCTTCCGTTGGGCGGCCGGCTTCTATATCCGCGCCTGACGACGCTCGGAAATAGTTTGCCGATTCTTCCAAATCGGATATTATCCGGGTATAAACCGAATCTGCCGAGGCGCGAGGCTGGAGTTGTTCTTCGAGAGGAATACGCGTCTGGTCGTCGAGTAAAACAGGTACGCCTCCAAACTGTCGCACGAGATCGAAATAAGCCAGCGCTCTTAAAAAAAGTATTTCTCCGAGCAAACGGTTTTTCAGCTTTTCGTTCATTTGAATAGTGGGGACATGTTCCCATGCTACATTCGCTTGATTGATGACAATGTAATGTTGTTGCCAGCTTTCTTTTCCGCGCAGATTGGTCAGGGAATGATTCAGCTTGGCCAACGCGCGGACGTCGGGATTCGGCGAACCCGGGCCGGCGTCCAGATCGTCGGTCATGAAATCCATTCCCGTATTATAAAGCGAGTTATAGATAGGCTGATTGCCTACGGCATTATCGGCAAAACTGTAATAAATAGCATTGACGGCCGAAACAGCGTCTTTTTCGGTTTTATAAAACTGATCGGGAGAGATAAACGATTCGGGCGTTTCTTCAAGGTCAACGCACGAAGCGATGCTCATGAACCCAAATAATATCCATACATTATAATACATCTTTCTCATGTCTGTTTTTATTTTTGTCAAACTTGTAGCTTTACGGATTAAAAATTAAAAAGAGACGCTTACGCCGCCGATAATACTCCGGGCCGTAGGATAAGCGCTCGTATCGTTGCCGGCGTTGATAGCGCTTTGTCCGTTAGAACTTACTTCGGGATCGTAACCTTTATATTTAGTAAACGTCAGTAGATTTTGACCGGAGATATAAAATCTTGCCGATTTCAGTTTCGCCGGAGACGCCCATTTTCTCGGCAAGGTATATCCGATGGAGAGCGTTTTTAGTCGGAGATAAGAGCCGTCTTCGATATAGCGGTCGGAAATCGTTACGGCCGGCGTTTCTTCCGCCCGATGCACGGCAGTATTCGTATGCGTGGGCGTCCAACGGTCTTTCAGCTCGGCCCAGGCGCCCGTGAAACCGGAGCCAATGTCTATGTTGGCGCCGGTACGATTATAGACTTCATTGCCGTAAGAGGACGTAAAGAAAACAAGCCAGTCCCAGTTCCCGTATCTGAAAGTGTTTGTAAAGCCGGCAATAAACGCCGGCTCCGGACTGCCGGCGACGGCACGGTCGCCTGCCTGCGTGATGGAACCGTTCCCATCAAGATCCTTGTATTTTTGCGAACCGTCTTCGTTCAAACCATCCGTTATATAAGTATAGAATGAGCCTAAAGGTTCGCCGACTTTTACAATCTGGCAAGGCATGGTGACATTTGACGGGTCAAGCGGAATAAAATAATCCGTACCGCCCAAATCCAGCGCCTTATTACGATTAAGGGAAAAGTTTAGCGTCGTGGTCCAGTCGATTTTTTTCGCTTGGATATTAATCGTTTTCAGATTGAACTCCAATCCTTTGTTTTCGACCGACCCGCAATTTTGAAATACCGGAGTAATATCGTTGGAAGTATATAATCCGGTGGAAAAAGGAACGGGCACTTCAAGGAACAAATTGTTTGTTTTTTTGTAATAGGCGTCGGCGGAGAATTGCAGTTTGTTGGAAAATAAACTTAAATCCATCCCCAGGTTATACTGTGTCGTCGTTTCCCATGTCAAATCGGGATCGGCATAAGTTGTCGGAGCAAAACCGTATATCAATTGATTGTTGATCGTATAGGAGAAACTGCCGAGCCTTGACAGGGAGGAATAGGGCGCGATTTCGGTATTGCCGGTTTGTCCCGCGCTCAAACGCAATTTCAACGAGTTGAGTTTGTCCATATGTTGAAGAAACCGCTCCTTATTAAGGTTCCACGCGATTGCGGCCGAAGGGAAAGTTCCCCATTTATCGTTTTCCCCAAAACGGGAAGAACCGTCGGCGCGCACCGTAAGCGTCAGCAGATACTTCTCCGCATAACCGTAGTTGATCCGTCCGAAGAACGAACGTATCGCCCATTTGTTGCTGAATGAAGTCGGCTGCACATGGACCGAGCCTGAACCGAGATCGTTATAAGTTGTCAGGTCCGTAAGGAAATTGGACGCGCCGACCGTATGTATACTTGTGCGGGATTCCTGTTGTGAAAAGCCGGCTAAGGCTTCAAACGAACGAATGGAAGAAAAATCTTTCTTGTATGACAAGGTGTTTTCGTTCAACCGGTTGTTTGTGGACAAATATCCGATTCTCGCATCGCCTCCGACCGAACTTTCGTATAATTCCGAATGTGCATAATAATTTTGCTCATTGTTAATTATATCCGCGCCAAGTAACACCTTTGCCGTCAGTTCCCTGGTAATCTTATATTCTCCATACCCGTTCAGCAGGAATCGTTTTGTATTGGTTTCATTGATCGTACGGTTGAGAGTCGCTACGGGATTGGCTACCGTCGCTCCATAACTGCTGTTGGAGGTGTAATCCCCGTTCCCGTCGACGATCGGCACAACCGGAACCATCTGCAAGGTATTGTTTACTACGCTTTGCGGAGCAATATCCGTGTGCGTATAACTGCCGTTCAGATAAGTAACAATCTTGAATTTGTCGTTCATGTTATGATCCAAATTCAACCGTCCGGAATATCGTTCAAAACCCGTATTTATGATAATCCCATCCTGTTTGAAATAATTTGCCGAAAGCAAAAGCTGCGTTTTCTCTTTACCGCTTGCGACGGAAACGGTATGACTTTGGACGGATGACGTTCTGAAAATGGCCGACTGCCAGTCGGCGCCTTCTCCCAAGTTGGCGAGCGCATTGGCATCGTAATAAGGGGGATTGCCGGAAGTAGCGTAAGCATCGTTTTTCAGTTCGCCCCATTCGCGCGCATTGAGGAGGTCGTATTTTTTAATCACCTGCTGCACGCCGTAATAACCGTCGTAAGAGATCGCAGATTCTTTTTTCCGGGATTTTTTTGTCGTAATCAACACTACGCCATTGGCGCCCCGGGAGCCGTATATAGCTGTAGCGGAAGCGTCTTTCAATACGTCGATGGATTCTATGTCCGATGCGTTGAAACCTGACAAGGGATTGACTTTAGCGCCGCTAAGCACGCCTGCATTAACGGATGCATCGTCGTTATAGACGGGGAAACCGTCTATGACATAAAGCGGCTCCGTACCGGCATTGATAGAGGTATTCCCGCGTACTTTGACGGTCGATGAGCTTCCCGGCTGGCCGGTCGACTGTGTGACCTGTACGCCCGGTATAGCGCCTTGCAGCAATAAATCGGGAGAGATGACGGAACGCGCTTTCAACTCCACAGGAAGGGACGTCAGCGAGCCGGTGAAATCGCTTCGCTTCTGCGTGCCGTAGCCCACAACGACCACTTCGTTCAGTAGATTCAGGTCTTCGACTAGCAGAATCACGAGCGTTTCGTCCGATGCCTCATAAAGGTCGATCTCCTGCGGCCGGTATCCGATGTAACTGACGGCGATGGTCGCGGGTAAGGCGGGGATGCTCAGGCTGAACAGACCGTCGATATCCGTGATCGTGCCGGAGTTGTCAGCCTTGCCGCCTTTCAGGAGGACATTGGCGCCGATAACCGGCTCGTTGCTGCGCGCATCAACGACCTCCCCCCGCAAAATAACGCTCCCCTGCCCTGCCGCCGGTCTGCCGCCGCTCCAGACAGTAAAAAAAAAGAAAAAAAACAGAAATCTATTGCGATTTCCAAATTTAAAATTTAATTTTGTCATCTCTGAAAATATTTTTTTTAGTGTAGAGCGCCCTTTCTGTCATTGCCGACGAAAAAAAGGGGCGCTCGTTTTTTATTAATTTGGGCGTAAAGGTACTTGCCCGGATTCCCGCTTGCAATACCACATTTTCGGTATTTTTCAATGCTCCTGTTCAGACATGAGCCAAGGTTTGCCGGATGGAACAGGATGTCGAACCGGACTTATACTTTGCTCGGGATAAACTTGCGAGATAAAAAGCAGAACGCAAATAAGAACCACAGGGCGGTTTGTAACGCCATCTTCCTACGGCTTTCTGCTTTCCTACGGCTTTCAGCTTTCCTGCCTTCTGCTTTTCTGCTTTCTGCCTTCTGCTTTTCTGCTTTTCTGCTTTCCTGCCTTCTGCCGACATATCACAAAACCATGCCGCGTGCAGTATACATGAAACTCGGGTTTTCCGAGCGCATGAAATAAAAATCAAGACCACCCTGTCGCGCTTACTTCCGTACTCGAGGTACAAATGCTATCTTTGTAGCTTTAATTAACTGATTGTTTAACAATTAAAATGTAAGTTTATGGACAGATGTTGTGGTCTTGACGTGCACAAAGATAATGCAAATTATCAAACCACAAAAAAACAACATCAATTATTTGAAAATCAAACTTCGATTTCAGAAACTTCGTTTTTCGGCATTGCTGATTATGTATATATATCCGTTAAATGTCACATTGATTGTCAATATATTATATTACAAAAAATGTTCAATACCTATATTAAGTTAGCAATGCCCATTTTGATATGTCGCATATATAGCCTAATTTTGCGCTATGAAAAAATTGCTTCTATCCCTGCTATTTTATTCTTGTTCCGTAAGCGCCGCCCTTGCGGGAAGCGAAGGTTTATCGAACTATTATTTCTCCCGCATCTCGGTAGAAAACGGCTTGTCGCAAAGCAATGTAAAAGTCATTATACAGGACAGTTACGGATTTATCTGGTTCGGGACGAAGAACGGTTTGAACAGGTTCGACGGTACTTCCATTGTGCAAAAAGACTGCGACGATTATGTTACAGGTACGGGCAATCACAATATTTCCGCTTTGTTTGAGGACAAAGACAGAATACTCTGGGTAGGAACAGACCGCGGCGTGTATCATTACGATCCGGCTTCGGATGTTTTCACCGCTGTCGACCTGAAAACGGCAGGCGGCGTCGATATGAACAACTGGGTATCCAATATTGCAGCCGACTCGCTGGGTAATATCTGGGTAGTAATTCCCGACCAGGGCGTATTTCGCTATAAAGACAGCCGACTCTATTTTTACGAAATAACCGATAAGGAAAATTTCAAGACAGAAGCTCCCGATTGCATTTGCGTACGTGCCAATGGCGAAGTATGGGTCGGTTCGTGGGGCGTAGGATTGTTTCGTTACAATAATAAAACCGATAGTTTTGAACATTATATAAAAGACAGGAACGGAAATTCGTTACAGGGAAAAAACATCAATGCGGTTTGCGACTACGGCGACTGGATAGCAATGGCTATCCACGAGGGCGAAGTAATGAAATACAATCCCGTAACCAATGAACTGTCGAAAATACCCCTGCCCGAAGCTTCGGAAACGTTTGTACGTACATTAATGTGTTGGGGAAACGAGCTTTGGATAGGCACGCACAACGGTTTATTTATCATCAATGAACATGAAAATCAAACGATTCGTTTACAGCCCGACTTGATGCGTCCTTTCAGTTTATCGGACAAAATCATTTATGCGCTGTACCGCGACAGGGAAGACGGTATTTGGCTGGGAACAATGTTCGGAGGCGTAAATTATCTGCCTCACCGGGATATGCTGTTCGATAAATACGTCCCCGGAAGCGACGCATATTCGTTGAGTACGAAGCGAATACGGGAAATTGCCGAAGATAATGCGGGAAACATTTGGGTCGGTACGGAAGATGACGGTATTAACATACTTGATGTAGCTACCGGCAAAGTGAAACATGTACATTATAACCTCGCCGACAAAAACAATCACCTGATAACGCTGGCAATGTCCATCTACGGCAATCAAGTCTATTGCGGCTTATTCAAGCAAGGCATGGACGTGGTACAACTTCCGGGAGGTACGGTCAAACACTATGGCTATGAACAACTTGGAATTGGAGAAAGAAGTGTTTACGCTTTTTTTATCGACAGCAAAGGACAGCGTTGGATAGGTACGGGCTGGGGGCTGTATAAAGCCTCGTCCGGATCGTTAGCTTTCAGCAAAGTCGATGAAGCAGGCTACGACTGGATATTCGACATATTTGAAGACCGCGACGGCATCCTCTGGTTTGCCACCATGGGCAGCGGATTGTGGAAATACACGCCCGTCGACGGTTCGTTCAAGAAATACGTCTACGAAGAAGGACAAGCTAATACGCTCAGTTCCAATTCCGTCAGTTCGGTGATGCAAGACGGTAAAGGCTACATTTGGCTTTCCACCGACCGGGGCGGCATTTGCCGTTACAATCCGCAAACGGACAATTTTACGACCTATTCCATTCAAGACGGACTGCCCGATGACGTCGCTTATAAAATATTGGAAGACGACAGGCACAACCTTTGGTTCGGCTCCAACCGGGGATTAGTCTGCTTCAACCCCTATACGAAATACGTGCGCGTTTACACCACAAACGATGGTTTGCCGGGCAATCAATTCAACTATAAATCCGCATTGAAAGGGAAAAACGGGAAGTTTTACTTCGGAAGCGTCGAAGGATTGATTGCTTTCGACCCTAATTCGTCGGAATCGAACCGCTCTCCCAGTCCGGTCTATATCACTAAGTTGAGTATCTATAATGAAGAAGTAACGGTACATTCCCCACAATCTCCGCTGAAACAGAGTATTACGAACACCGATAAGATCACCTTGCCTTACGACAGGTCGAATATCAATTTCGATGTGTCTTTATTGAGTTATTCCAATTCAGCTTCCAACCGGTATTACTATAAAATGACGCCCCCGGATAAAGACTGGATAAAAGCGGCAAGCAACCGGAATATTTCCTACGCCAAATTGCCTCCGGGCGATTACACTTTCATTGTGCAGGCGACAGACGGAAGAAGCGGTAACTCGTATTCCTCGCGCACCCTGTCGATTGTCATACTCCCGCCCTGGTGGAAATCAATCTGGGCCTATATTTTGTATGCCTCCGCAGGCGTCGCCTCGGTATTATGCTGGTTTTCCTGGTACAGGCAACACAAAGAAAAGCAGATGGAAGAACGCCAGAAATTATTTGAAGTTGAAAAAGAAAAAGAACTTTACGAATCGAAAATCAGCTTTTTTACCGCCATCGCTCATGAGATACGTACGCCGCTGACGCTTATCAACGGACCAATGGAAACGATTTCCGAAATGAATATCGACGAACCTAAGTTGAAAAAGAACCTTTCCGTCATCGGGCAAAATACAAAACGGCTACTTGACCTGGCCGGACAATTGCTCGATTTCCAAAAGATAGGCGCAGAGAAATTCAACCTGAGATTTGAAAGCGTAAACGTTACGGCTTTACTTGGCGAAACTTTGGAACGCTTCGAACCAACTATCGTACAAAAGAAAAAAGTATTGCTGCAAAATATCCCCGACAAGAGCATAGTCGCCGCCATCGACCGCGAGGCAATTACCAAAATCCTGAGCAACCTGCTGAACAACGCCTTGAAGTATGCGCGGCAAACCATTTTGGTGGAATTATCAAGCGATGAAACCCTGTTTACCGTGCGCGTAGCGAGCGATGGAGATAAAATTTCCCCTGAACTCGGTATGAAGATATTCGAGCCGTTTTACCAAATAGACAAGAAACGGGAGCCGCGTCAAGGCATAGGCATCGGTCTGCCGCTGGCCCGCTCATTGGCCATGCTCCACAAAGGCAGCCTTTACCTTGACGCGGAACAACCCGACAATGCCTTTATACTTACCATTCCCATCAATGAAGAAGGAATCAGGTTGCAGGCTGGAAAAATGACGGAACAAAACATCGTTTCGCTCGACGAAGAAACTTCGTTGCAAACAGACGAAAACATGAAAGGATATACCCTCCTGTTGATCGAAGATACCGAAGAAACGCTTCTTTTCATTCAGGAGCGTTTGGAGGAATATTTTACGGTAGAAACGGCCCATAACGGGCAAGAAGCCCTCGAAGTGTTGAGAAACAACCACATTGACCTTGTGGTAAGCGACATCATGATGCCCATGATGAACGGCTATGAATTATGTAAGATAATGAAAGCAGACATTAATTTGTGCCATATCCCGATCATTTTCCTTACCGCCAAGAACGATCTCGACAGCAAAATTAACGGATTGAAACTCGGCGCCGAAGCATACGTAGAGAAACCTTTTTCTTTCAATTACCTGAAAACGCAAATTTTTTCCTTACTGAACAATCGCCGCATAGAACGGGAAGCATTCTCGAAACGTCCGTTCTTCCCCATCCACAATATGCAGATGAACAAAGGCGACGAAGAATTTGCCAACCGCGTAATCCAAGAAATTCAAAACAACATTACCGACGTCAATTTCGGCGTGGAACGCATGGCAGAAAACCTCGGCATGAGCCGTTCCAACCTGCTACGGAAAATTAAAAACCTGTTCAACCTCTCCCCTGTCGATTTCATCCGCCTGATACGGCTGAAAAAAGCGGCAGAACTCATTCAAGAGGGAAAATATCGCATCGGCGACATCTGTTATATGGTAGGAATTAATTCGCCATCCTATTTCGGGAAACTATTTATGAAGCAGTTCGGCATGACGCCGAAAGAATTTGAAAAACAAAAGCTATAAATTTTTCATCACATTTGAACCAATTTCTATAACATTTGCACAATATTCCTTCCGAAACACCTCAATGCTTCAAAATTATTATTTCCTGCACCGTTTGTGCATTTTTTATTTCCATTCTCAGGCATATATTTGCAGCTTTCTTGGGAAACATAAATATTATGAAAGCAAACTTCTCTATCAAAGTGTTCGTATGCGCGACAATATTGTTGTTATCGGGAACTATTGCTCACGCCGTAGAATATATCCCGGTAACTACCGTCAACACGTGTTTATTACTGAAAGTAAACGACAAAAAACATTTGGAGCAAACCTATTTCGGAGAAAAAATCCAAAATATGAAAGACATGAAAACCGTCGACCTGGAAACGTTTTCAGCCTATTCTACTTTTGGCGCGAATCACGTCTTTGAAGCGGCTTTGCGCACTATTCAAGCCGACGGAAATACTTCGACCGAGTTGATTTATCTTTCCCACCGCACCGAAAAGAAAAACAACGATTTAACACATACGTTAATTTCCATGAAAGACGAACATTACGATTTGTTTGTCGATATTCATTATAATGCCTGGCAACAGGACGATATCCTGGAACAATGGATAGAAATACGGAACGGACAGAGAAAAAGTATCCGCCTGACGCAATTCGCCTCGTCCGATTTGTCATTTAACGCACAGCAATATTACGTCAGCCATTTTCACGGCGACTGGGCTAACGAAATGAACTTGTCCGAGCAACTGTTGACCCAAGGTATTAAGGTAATTGATTCCAAACTGGGCGTCCGGGCGCACCAGTTTACGCATCCCTGCTTTGTGCTTTCCCTGAATGGAGCGGCGCAGGAAAATACCGGCGTTGTGATTGGCGGCACATTGGCCTGGCCGGGAAACTTTCGCTTCGGTTTTGAAGTAGACAACCTCAATAAATTGCGCGTCTTGTCGGGCGCCAATCCATATGCTTCGGAATATACCCTGGAAAAAGGAGAAAGTCTGAAAACGCCGGAACTGCTTTTTACTTACAGCAATGAAGGAACCGGCAAAATGACTCGCAATTTCCACCGCTGGGCGCGAAAATACGGCATCAAGAATGGAGATAAGGAGCGCAGCATCCTTTTGAACAATTGGGAAGCAACCTATTTCGATTTCGACGAAACCAAATTGACGCGCATCATCGATGACGCCGCTAAAATGGGCTTTGAGCTGTTTCTGCTCGACGACGGCTGGTTCGGAAAAAAATACCCGCGCAACGGCGACAACGCCGGCTTGGGCGATTGGCAAACCAATGCCGCTAAATTGCCCAACGGAATACCTTATTTAATAGATGAATGTAAAAAACGAAACATCAAATTCGGCATTTGGGTGGAACCCGAGATGGTGAATCCGCGAAGCGAACTGTACGAAAAACACCCCGACTGGGTAATTGCACAGCCGTACAGAGAACGTACTGAACAGAGAAACCAGTTGATTTTGGATTTGAGTAATCCGGATGTGCTGGAATTTGTGTACAATACCGTTGACCGCATTTTATCGGAAAATCCAGGCATCGAATACGTAAAATGGGATTGCAACCGCTATATATTCAATCCCGGCTCTTCCTATTTGCCGGCTAACAAGCAAACGCACCTGTACTTCGATTATTCAATGAATCTGCTGGAAATCATGAACAAAATCAGCAAAAAATATCCCGACATCACTTTCATGGCCTGTTCCGGTGGCGGTGGACGTATTGACTACGGTACGATGAAACATTTCGACGAATACTGGATTAGCGATAACAACGACCCGCTTTCCCGGATTTATACGCAATGGGGCGCTCAATATTTCTTTCCGACGATTGGTTTGGCCAGCCACGTATCGGTATCGCCCAACCACATCTCCAACCGGAGTTTTTCGTTAAAAACCCGCTTCGATGTAGCTATGGCAGCCAAGCTGGGCATGGATTTACAGCCGTCGCAGATGTCGCCGGCAGAGTATGAATTTTCTCAAAAAGCCATTCAAACCTACAAGGAAATCCGCAAAACCGTTCTTTGGGGCGACCTGTACCGTATCCTTTCGCCCTATACGAGCAACCGTGTGGTTTATATGTATGTAGATGAAAACAAAAGCGAGGCCGTCGTCTTCAATTTCCTCATCCGGAAAGAAATCTATCCGACGCCGCCCAATTATGTCTTGCAGGGATTGGACCCTGCAAAGCGATATAAATTGACGGAAATCAATAAAAATCCGGACTGGTCGCATTTCGGAAAATACGAAGGCAAGACCTTCAGCGGCGAATACCTGATGAAAGTGGGCTTGAATTTCACAATATATGATGAGTATGAAAGCCTGGTATTCAGATTATCAGAAGTATAATCTTATATCTTACTGTTACTCTCTGTCTTTTAGTAATTGTAAATCTTAGTTTGTTATGTCTAATAATATTTATTTATGTAAATTATGCGAAAATCTAAATTAATTCATGCACTGATGTTATTGTTTGGCTGTTCGTCAATGTTTGCACAAAACATTACGGTCAAGGGAACGGTAACAGACGCTTCCTATTCGGAAAATTTGGCAGGAGTAAACGTCATTATGAAAGGTAGCTCCATCGGTACTGTGACAGACATGGAAGGGAATTACAGCATCTCAGTTCCTCCCGATACCACCCTGGTATTTAGCTACATTGGTTATGCAAAACAGGAAGTAGCCGTGAAAAAACGGACACTGATCAATGTTGTGTTGCAAGAAGAAAGGAAAAGCTTGGATGAAGTAGTCGTTGTAGGCGTTTCTCTGAAGAAAAGTGATTTGACCGGCGCAGTAGGAAGCGTCAGTCAGAAAGTACTGGGCGAAAAACCTGTTACAAGCATTAATCAGGCATTACAGGGGCGCGTAGCCGGCGTATTGATATCCAATCCGGACAAGCCCGGCAGCGATGCTTCCATCCGGATTCGCGGTATTAATACGATTAACGGTACTACCGATCCTATTTATGTAGTGGATGGCGTAGTAATGGACAATCACGGCGGCGGATTCAGCTCCATCAACTTGAATGACGTAGCCTCCATTGAAGTATTGAAAGATGCTTCTTCTACTGCCCTTTACGGCTCGCGAGCATCCAATGGCGTAGTACTTATCACCACCAAAAAAGGAAAATCCGGCGAAGGAAAAGTAACTTACGACGGATGGTTCGGCGTACAGTCATACGCCAATATGCCGAAGACAATGAACAGCAGGCAATTGTTTGAACTCAGCCGCGATGCTGCCATGAACTCCTTCGATCAAAACAACCCCAATGCTACGGCTGACGAACGCAATGCTTTCCTGCAAAACCGCGTCTTGACCCCTTATACCGGCGACCTCGGTACCGGCGGTTTTGTATTTTCACAGAACGATGTAGACGCCTATAATAATCCAAATTTTCAGGATTATAACTGGCTCGACGCCGTAACGCGTTCTGCTACCCGGCAAAATCATGTAGCGGGTTTTTCCGGCGGATCGGATAAAGGCAACTATTACCTGAGTTTCGGCTATGCCGAACAAACAGGTTTGATAGAAAAACTAAGCGACAAAAAGTACACCGGCCGTTTCAACGCCGAGCAATCCGTTAAATCATGGCTGAAAGTCGGAACAAATACTTCCTTTACACGGACAGAATCGCAGATATTCAATGACGACGGCGTATACAACAGTGCGCGGACGGCCAATCCGACGCTCGCCGTAACGGATACCCTGAAATTTTTACCGAACTGGAACGGGACCTACAACGACAACAGTTTCAACCCCATCAATTCCCTGAAGAAAGATAACGACCGCGTCCGGAACCGTTTAGTATCGGCCAATTTCGTCAATCTGAATCCGGTTAAAGGATTGAATATCCGGACACAGTTCTCCATAGACTACTTCAACGAAGGCCATTATCAGTTCCAGCCTAACGACATAGCGGAAGCGACCCGTAATGCAAACGATGGAAATGCGAAACAGGATTTCGACAATCTGACGGTTTGGCAATGGGACAATTCCGTTTCATACGATACAAAAATCGGCCTGCACCGAATCTTTGCCATGCTCGGTACCAGCGCCACGCGTAGCAACCGGAATTGGTTCAATGCTTCGGCAAACGGTTATGCCACGAACGATTTTTCCTATTACAATATCGGAGCCAATACGAGAAATACCGAACGGTCGTTAAGTTCGGATTTTGTTACCAAAACGTTACAGTCTTATATTGCTCGCGTCAATTATGACTATATGAGCAAATATTACCTGACGGCAACCGCCCGCTATGACGGCTCGTCGAAATTCGCAGAAGGACATCAATGGGGGCTGTTTCCTTCATTTTCTACCGCATGGAACATTGCCGAAGAAGATTTTATGAAAAATCAATCCGTTTTTGACCAGTTGAAACTACGGGCAGGCTACGGTGTAGTCGGTAATCAGGAAATTGCAGACTACGCATTCCTTACCTTGTATTCTCCACAAAAGGATGGCGACAAAATAACGTATGTGCCTAATGGACGTCGCGGAACAAAAGACATCACTTGGGAATCGCAACACCAGTCCAATATCGGCATGGATATGAGTTTCTTCAACAACCGTATCCGTGTTTCGGCCGATGCATTCCTGCTTACAAACAAAAACCTGTTGATGACACGCACGTTGCCGCGCACTTCCGGTTTCAGCGAAGCTATTGAAAATGTCGGTACCATTGAAAACAAAGGTATTGAATTTACGGTCGATGCGAAAATAATACATACCCGCGATTGGGACTGGAATGTTTCGGCAAATTTTTCGGCCGACAAGAATAAAGTTACACAGCTGTACGACAATGTGAACGCGATTTACAAGTATGACGATTACGGCAGTCTGACAAAAACCGACAACCTCTTCCTCGACCAGCCGCGCAACGTGATTTATATCCTGAAAACAGGAGGCATTGCCCAACAAAACGATATGTCCCGTCTGAATCAGACAGACTGGAACGGACGCAACGTAAATCCGGGAGACTTGTATCCGCAGGATATAAACAACGACAATAAAATAACCGATCTGGACGACCGTGTCATTATCGGAAGCGCTGACCCCAAATTTTACGGCGGATTTTCTACCGAATTGATTTACAATGATTTATCATTAAATGCAGTATTTAATTATTCATACGGTGCAAAAAAATTGAGTTATATGTATGAATCGTTGATTACCAGCGTGGGGCGCGGACCGGCTTCTATCGACCTGCTCGACAGATGGTCTCCGGAAAACACCGGCGCCAAAAATCCCCGTCCCATCCTGAATGAACCGGGAGTAAACTACAATGCTTACTCCGCAAGCAATTTGGATCATTCCGTACAGGACGGATCGTTTTTGCGCCTGTCGACATTAACGCTGGCTTATACGCTCCCCCGTCAATGGACTAACACCCTGAAAGCAAATAACTTACGAATCTACACCACAGCTTCTAATGTATTCTGCCTGACGCCTTACAAAGGGTATGACCCCGAAACGGGCGACTGGTATCCTCCGACAAGGATGTTTACGTTTGGCGTAAATCTGACATTCTAACAGTAAAAATATACAATCATGAAAATACAGTAAAAATATACAATCATGAAAATAACAAAAATAAAGCAAAGTATAAGCGCCTGCACTTTGGCGCTGGTAATGATAATGGCATTTTCCTGTTCGGACTTCCTGACGCAAATGCCGAAAACCGCACTGAACGAAGACGATGTTTTCAGTAATCTGAATAATATTATTCCGGCTGTAGACGGCTTGTATACAAGTTTTCGCGGAACAAAAGCCGGACGGGAAGGATGGGCTTTCATGATGCTCGGACTTGACGAAACCAAGCAGGGTATTGTACAGATGGACGACGCCGAACAGTCGGGACTGGATTACTACAATGGAATGTTAAATTCCACCTCTTCAAAGGTAGCTGCATTGTGGAACAGGCGTTGGCCGACAGTGGTTTCTGCCGCAAATGCCGTTTATGCCCTTGACGTGGCCTTACAAACAAATAACGATGAGGCGACGCTTGCCAGAATCCACTCGTTGAGAGGCGACGCCTGCTTCATTCGCGGAATGTTAATGTTTGAACTCGCCATGTATTGGGGCGAAACGCCCGTCATCGATATGGCTACGATGGAAAACACCAAACGCCAGCCGCTGGAAAAAGTGTGGGAACAAATCTTTGACGATTTTACATACGCCTCGGAAAACCTGCCGGAAGAACAGCCTGACGATCCCAAACGCGCTACGTCGGGAGCCGCTTTGGCCATGCTGGGAAAAGCCTATATGTCTGCGCCCCAGGAAACCGGATTGCGCAATTTCGACGAGGCAAGAAAATGTTTTGAAGCCATTAAAAGCCGTTACAGTCTGGATGCGCAATACGCCAATCTGTTTTCCGAAAACCTGAATTTCAATTCTCCCGAATCCATATTCGAACTGGACTATTCCTGCGACTGGAACGCTCCAAACAATTGGCAGTGGGACATGGGATCCCGTACCATATATAGCAATTTCGGCGAAGCCTGTTATTTCGGCGGCTTCGACGTTGCCCTGCCCACCGAGTACTGTTACAGGATGAAAGCCGACGGAGGACTTTGGGAAGACGGCGATTTGCGGCGCGCCGTTTCCATTCGTTTTGAATATACATACTTGGGTATGACATTTACCGTTCCATCCTGGGGAGCCGACGAACTGGAACCACATATCAAGAAATGGGAAGACAAGCGGGTCGATGCTATTGAAGGAACATCCGAAGCGCCAACACGCAGCTATTATCTTTCCGGAAAAAACTGCATGTTGATTCGTTATGCCGATGTGCTGCTCTCTCTGGCCGAATGTCTGAACGAACTCGAACAAACCGACGAGGCGATGAACATCGTGAATGACGTCCGCACCCGCGCCTGGGGCGGCGCGCTTCCTTCCGACAAACGATGGACTTCCCTGTCGCAGAACGAATTTCGGACACAAATTATGGACGAACGCATGCGTGAACTTTGCTTTGAAGGGTGGCGACGTATAGACCTGATTCGTACCGGTAAGTTTGTAGAACTGATTAAAGAACGCAATCCCTGGGTAAAAAAGTCGGGAACCATTCAGTCTTACCACGTTCGTTATCCGATACCGGATGAAGAAATCAGACAAAACTCCGATATTAATCAGGAAGACCAGAATCCGGGATATAATTAAATAGTTTATCATGAAACGAACATGCAACCAACGGTCTTTTAGCGAAGCGTTAAAAAAACGGCTTGCGCCAAAGAGTTATGAACATTTGTGAGTTCCATGTTACCAAAATGTTAAAAAATAAAAAATGTACACATGAAACGAACATGCAAAACGGCTTGCGCCAGAGATTTATGAACATTTGTGAGTTCTATGTTACCGAAATGTTAAAAAATAAAAAATGTACACATGAAACGAACGCTATTTCTTTCAGGAATATGTTATGCATGCTTTGCCTGCATCGTTTCGACGGTGCAAGCCGCCGATTACGAACTTGTTTCTCCCGACGGTCGACTGAAAATCAAACTGACCGTTAATAATGGCGCCCGCTATGAAATTCAATACGACGAAACCCGGCTGATTACCTCTTCTCCTATCGGATTATATCTGGAAAACGGAACGGTTATCGGCGCAGGAACAGTAAAGGAAACGACTGCGAGAAGCGTAAACAATACGCTGAACGTATTCATCGGGAAAAACAAAACCCTGGCGGAAGCATACAACGAGTTGCTGATTAGCTTCAACGAAAATTATGACTTGCTCCTCAGAGCATATAATGAAGGTATTGCCTACCGCTTCATTACCCGTTTGAGCGGCGAAATAGTCATCAACGACGAGGATATGGTTTTAAACTTTCCTGAAGATCCCAAAGTATACTTCCCCGAATGTGATAACTTACAAAACTTTGAGCGGACGTATAACATCTATCCCTCCGTAACCGGTATGACAGCCGGAAAATGGGCAGTATCGCCGGTATTGTATACCTATCCCAATTCGTCTTACAAATTGGCAGTGACGGAAGCGGATACTTACGACTATCCGGGACTGTATGTTACAACCAACGGAGCAAAGTCGATGAAAGGAATGTGGGCGCGTTATCCGCTTGCCGTACAGGAGCCTAACAACTACTATTCCAATCATTTGCCAACCATGCGTGCCGCATATATTGCAAAAACCGACGGAAACCGTACCTTTCCCTGGCGCGTGTTTATCGTCTCCGACAATGACAAGACGCTCTTGAACAATAATCTTGTATACCTCCTTGCAGAGCCTTGCCGTCTGACGGGCGATTTATCCTGGATTCAACCCGGGAAAACCGCTTGGGAATGGTGGCACAAAGCCGTTCTCGAAGGCGTGGACTTCCCGTCGGGAAACCGCAACCTGAGCCTGCAACTCTACATGTATTACGTAGATTGGGCTGCCGCAAACGGTTTGGAATATATGACCATTGACGCAGGATGGGAACAGCAGAATCTTTACCTGCAAATCCTCTGCCAGTATGCCAAACAGAAAAACGTGAAAATCATAGTCTGGACATGGGCAAGTTGTGTGCTTGAGTCCCCGGAAGACTGGATTGTATCGATGAAAAACAAGGGCGTTGCCGGCGCAAAAATCGACTTCTTTGAACGCAACGACCAGCTGGCGATGCGCTGGGGATGCCAAATGGCGCAGAAATTAGCCGACAACAGGATGGTAGGCCTCTTTCACGGCTGCCCCGTACCGACGGGACTGAACCGCACTTTTCCCAATATACTCAATTTCGAGGCGGTACGCGGCGAAGAAGATAATTTCTGGCGCGACGACACAGGCCCCGATTATCATGTACTTTTCCCCTTTATCCGTTCGCTGGCCGGTCCGGAAGACTATACGCCCGGTTCGATGCGAAATGTAACCAAAGAGGCGTTTCGTCCGGTTGACGTAGACAATACCCCGCCGATGAGCATGGGTACACGCGCCCACGAATTGTCGATGTATGTCATCTATGATCACTGGCTGGCCTACCTGTCCGACGCGCCTACCGAATACAATAAATTCCCGGACGTCAAGGATTTCCTGTCCAAAGTACCTGCCGTATGGGATAAAACAGTTCCCTTGGAATCGGAACTGGGCGAATATATTTTAATGGCAAAACAGAAAGGCGACGAGTGGTATGTCGGCGGAATGACCAACTGGACGGCGCGCGACATGGAGGTAGATTTTTCTTTCCTGCCTGCAGGCATGAAATATCAGGCCATCGTCTTGCGCGACGCCGACAATTCCGACAGTCAACCGAAGCTGTACGTCAACGAAACGACAACCGTTACGAGCAATACCAAACGCATCATTCATGCTGCAAAGGGAGGCGGATTCGTTATCCGGATATACAATCCCACGGTGATATCCGGTATTGAAGAGACAGTTCATTCCGCGACGCCTTCCGTTTACATAAATGATGCAACACTTTATGTAAAGTCCTGCGAACCGCTGAAATCCGTTCAGATTTATAACGTTGCCGGACAATTCCTGTCCGGTAGAGATTATAAATCCGAAGTTTCAGATTCTTTGCAAATACCGCTTTCAACCCTTTCGCGAGGAATATATATCGTGAAGGTGCAAACAAAAACAATAACAACGAGTTTTAAAATCATTTATTAGTATTTTTAATTTTTATAATCATGAAAAAGTTTACTTTATTTACGTTGGTTGTGTGTGTTTTCTCCATAAATGCAAAAACACAAGAAAGTACGCCACCGGTACTGATCGGTGATTTGTATTATACGCTGAACGAAGAAAATATGACGGCGGAAACGGCGGCTATCCCCCCAGTGGGAGAAGAACAACCAAGATATACCCTTACCACGATAACCGTACCTTCTACCGTAACCTGCGGCGAAAACACTTACAATGTTGTGAAAATCGGAAACGGGTCTTTGCGGGACTTACCTAATGTTACTTCGATTACGATTCCGGAAAGCGTGCAAACTATCGGCAACAGCGCTTTCGCAAGTTGTCCGAATTTGATTACGGTAGTTGGCTCAGCCAATGCATCGCTTATTGAAGACTGGGCGTTTTACGGCTGCGGAAAACTGACATTCTTCCTCTTTTCGCCGGATTTGACCGCAATTTCGGAACATTGTTTCCAAGAATGTGCAAGTTTGACTTCCTTGAACATTCCTGTTGGCGTAACTACAATAGGAACTTGTGCTTTTCAGAATTGCGCCAATTTGAGAAATGTTTCCATTCCAACCACTGTAAGCGCAATTAATAGTTGGTCCTTTTACGGTACCGGCATCGAATCCATTACGATTCCGGAAGGCGTGCAAAGATTAGCCGGATGGACTTTCGGCAACTGCTCGGCCCTCAAAACGCTTAAACTTCCCGCAAGTTTGACCTATATGGAAGATTGGGTGTTTGACAATGTAAGCACATTAGAAGAAATTTATGTAGACTGGGCGACGCCTCCCGATCCAAATGATCCGGAGGCGGTCATAAAAGACGTAAAATGGTGGACTTTCGGAGATAAAGTTTATCGGAACGCCTGTATTGTGAAAGTACCGGCTCAATACCGGGACGCATACGGCGATACATGGTTTGATTTCCCGGTAGAAAGTTACATCACCGGTTTGTCGACCATAGCAAGCGAGCAAGCGCGCGTATATTATGCCAACGGCACATTAAATTTGTTTAATCTGGACGGTTATACGGCTAATGTCATTTCGGTAAGCGGACAACATGCCGCGACTTTTAAAATAAATAAAACCGGCGTGCAATTATCGCTTGCTCCCGGCATTTATATTCTGAATGCTACAAAAGGAAAAGCAATCGTAACAACCAAATTCATCGTCAAATAAAAACACCCATGTTACTAAATTTCAAGTTCATTGCCGCATTGGTTCTCTTTGCCGCACAATTCTCCCTGTCGGCGCAGGAAAAAGAAACCGTGCTGAAATCGCCGGACGGAGAATTAAGTATCACGTTTCGTACCAACGAAGCCAAACTGACTTACGAAGTCGAATACAAAAACAAACTGCTGATGGAACCGTCGGCAATGGGATTGGAATTGCAGGGTAGCCGGGTATTGGGCGAAAATGTCGCCGTCACACGGTCGGCCTTTTCCCAAGGAGAAGACAACTACCGGCTGCTGTCGGGACGAACCGATACCGTATCGGAAAAATACAATGCCGTCGTTCTGGAATTGACGGAACAGACGGGAAACGCCCGCCGGATGAACGTCGAAGCCCGCGCCTACAACGACGCCGTTGCTTTCCGCTACCTGATGCCCGAACAGAAATCGCTGACCGGATACCAGCTCAAAAACGAAAAAACAGAGTTCCGGATGGTGAAAGACGCTATTGCCTACGCACTCGTGCTGCCTAATTTCAAGTCGGGCTATGAAAGCGAATTTCAGAAAACGCCTGTTTCCGGCCTTGCCAATCAGGGAGGAGTGCCAAGCAAATACCTGGTAGGGTTGCCTTTGTTGATGAAGGTCGACGGCGTGGCATGGGCCGTTATTTCGGAAGCCGACTTGGAAAGCAACTCAGCCATGTATCTCTGCAACACGACCGGTTCGTGGGCCGGACACCGTTTCGACGCTGTGGTTGCTCCGGGACAGAGCGATCCGGAAGTGGCCGTCACCGGAAAACTTCCCCACAAAACAGCCTGGAGAATCATCATGGTTGCGCTCGAACCCACACATTTCATCGAATCCAACATCCTCACCAGCCTCAATCCCGAAAACCGCATCGATGACGTTTCCTGGATTACAACCGGCAAATCGGCCTGGGACTGGTGGAACGGCAGCCTGAACCGCGAAGGCGTAAAAGCCTATACGACGGAAACAATGAAATACTATGTAGATTTCGCCGCCGAATCCGGCTTCGAGTTCATGACTGTCGACGCAGGATGGAGCGGAAAAGACATCACCGTTTGCCGCGACAATGTAAACATCCCGGAAGTGGTGGAATATGCAAAAAAGAAAGGCGTCAAAGTCATCATCTGGCTTTATTCCGAAAACGTATGGAATCAGATGGACGAAGCCTTTCCGCTGTACGAAAAATGGGGCGTTGCCGGTATGAAAATCGACTTCATCCTACGCGACGACCAGGCCGGCATTGATTTCTATTACCGGGTGGCGGAAAAAGCCGCCAAACATAAGTTGCTTGTAGATTTTCACGGCTGTACAAAACCTTGGGGACTGCAACGAACCTATCCCAATGTCATTGGATACGAAGCCATCCTGGGAATGGAGAACTCCCTGGTCGGCGTCAGGGATTATCCCGAAAACCGGCTGACAGCGCCCTTTACCCGCATGATCGGCGGATTGATGGATTATACCCCAGGAGCCTTCGATAATGTAACGCGAGAAGCATTTTCGCCGCGCTCGGAAAAACCAATGGCTGTCGGCACCCGCGCGCATCACCTCGCCATGTATGTCGTATACGAATCGCCCTTCCAAATGGTATCCGACTGGCCGGAAAGATATAAAAACGAGCCTGCCTTTGAATTTATCAGGCAAGTCCCTGCCGCTTCCTGGGAGAAAACCAAAGTATTAAACGGAAAACCGGGCGAATACATTACCGTTGCACGAAAAAAAGACGGCGACTGGTATCTCGGCGCTATGACCGACTGGACGCCCCGCGAATTTACCCTGTCGCTTGATTTTCTCGAAAACGGAAACTACCTTGCCGAAATCTATGCCGATGCGCCCGATTCCGGAACAAATCCTAAGAAGATAACCATCCGCAACGAAAAAGTCAAGGCCGGAGGAAAACTGAACATCCGGATGGCGGAAGCCGGCGGAGCGGCAATACGCTTTAAAAAAATAAAATAACTTTCGAGGCATGAAACGAACATGAACCAACGGTCTTTTAGCGAAGCGTTAAAAAAAACGGCTTGCGCCAAAGAGTTATGAACATGCTGTGAGTTCTATGTTTCCTTAATGTTAAAAAATAAAAAATGCACACATGAAGGCAATCGTATTTTTAGCAACAGGCTTCGAAGAAATGGAAGCAGTCGGAACAATCGACATATTGCGACGCGGAGGTATCGAAACAGTTACAGCATCCGTAACCGGAGATAAAACAGTAACCGGCGCGCATGGCATACCCGTCATAGCCGATGAACTTTTCGAAAATACAGATCATACGTTCTACGACGCTCTTGTACTCCCTGGCGGCGGACCAGGCAGTGAAATGCTGAATAAGCACGAGGGCCTGCGCAAAGCCATTACCGACTCTTACGAAAACGGCAAACTGATCGCCGCTATATGCGCTTCGCCACGCGTGCTCGGTAGCCTGGGATTGCTTAAAGGCAAAAAAGCAACCTGTTATCCGGGAATAGAACCGGAACTGACCGGCGCAACAATTGTCCGCAATCCCGTTGTAACAGACCACAATATCATCACCGGACGCGGACCGGGACTTGTTTTTGATTTTGGCCTGGCCATCGTAGAATATCTGACAAACAGTATTTGCGATACCGACAATGTTGCAGAAGCTTTATTACTGTAAAACTTAACAATCTTACATCTTATTTATATCGGGAAGCCGCTTGTTAGCGGCTTCTCTTTTAATCGGGAACTTTGGGGAAATGAACAAATTTTATCGGACATTTATCGGACATTTCGGACATTTATCGGACATTTATTTGTAAATATATCTGGCTGATTTATTTTCCCCCTCTGATATAAGCAACTCTTTTTCAACCAGCTCAACTAAATCTCTACGCGCTGTTCTATCTGCAATTTTAAATTTTTTCATATATTCCGATGTTGTTATTTCTTTTTGCGATTTAAAAAACAATAATGCTTTTGTTTGTCTTTCATTCAATCCTTTGCTTTTTAATTCTTCTTCGGAGTATATATCTTTGAAAAGCGTTACGATAAAGCCACCTTCTTTTTCATTCATTTCCGGCATAGGCAGTCTTGCAAATTTACAAGCGTCCATAATTTTCATAATGCCACTACCCCATGAGTCAATGTAACCGCCACGAAAACACGCCTCTGCAAGTATCGGATTGCGTGGGTGCGAAGAATGAGATTGTTTGAGTTGCGCTAAAGTTATTGTTACAGGCAAATCGCCATCGTTCCAAACGAACATTTTATTATCATAGACGCGAATTTGCGTGGGTGCACCCATATAATTGCGATGGATAAGCGAGTTTAAAAGCATCTCACGAAGAGCAGGCACAGGATATTCAAGTGTTTCAATACGATTCATCCCTTCAAACGAAATATTGCGTATCAGAAATTTATAATCAAGAGTTCGCAAAACTTTATCTAATACCTGAATAATATTACCTTCTTCTATTTCCTGAAAACGAATAGTAAAATCATCATTTTCAAATTTTCCGATTTTAATAAATGTGTTAGGATAAAACTTTCCAGGGTCTTTGCCGAAAAGTACAATTGCGGCGCGTTTGAGTTTGCCGTTTTGTGCCAAGCGTAATTTTTCCAAAAGTTCTTGTGTCGAAAGTCCGTCAATGTCGGGTAAACGCCCTGTATCTTCGGCTTTTCGCAAGTATTTTTTTATTGTTGCCTCGTCAATATCTTCAAATGTTGCACGCTCGTCAATCACATCATCCCAAGTGGAACCGGCACGTTTGAGCAAAAACTCGTTGAGCGCTGTACCTGTCAATTCCTGTTTCACACTGCCACTGCGGTAATAATATCGTCCGCGTAACGAAATCGGTACGGAATAGGGCTGCACGATAATTTCAATGAAATGCTTATCTAATTCCTGTAAAAGATTGACCTCGGCGGTAATTCCCATATTGTTTTTGATTTTATTGGGAATATAGTCCATTAGGCGTTTGGAATCTTCCAAGCCTACGACTGTGCCGGCATCATCCTTACCGATATAAATCCGTCCACCTTGCGCGTTGGCGAAGCCGCATATCCATTTTAGATAGTCGTCGTGCCATGAGGACTTGTATTCTATGTTTTGTTGTTCGGGCATATATTCTCAATTAAATTAATCTATAATCTGAATATCAGGAACTTCATCAGAAAACTCCTCGTCAATCAAATGTATTTGCTGACGAACAATACTCCATTATTCTCTTTGTCCCATATTATTTTGAACACTTTTTTATTGCTTCAATATTTTCTTTTTTGAAAAAATCGCATAAAGGTACCTGATTTTCTCTATTTCTTACTACTTTATGAGATATTTCTACCGGACTGACCGACGCGGCTAACGTTTTCGGACGAACGGCCGCCATCCATGCGTTGAACTTATTGATCGCCATCTATACTAATTAGTGTCTGTCCGAAAACTCCACTTTATTGGAAGCTGTGTTAATTTATCGGAAGTTGCGTTAATAAATGTAAATGAGATGACAGCCTTTTTCCGCATTTTTGGGTATAAAATATCGTCCTGCCTCCAAAATGACCTGTTTTGCGCCAACCGCTTAGAGACCCGTATTTCTTCTCCAACCCGGATATCATATCCAAACTTTTACGGGCACAATCCCAAAGCAGGTTGTAATCGGTGGGAAAATGAACG
>JAIROL010000085.1 GCA_031257565.1 Tannerella sp.
GTTGGGTATAACCCCGCCGATATCTCATAAGGGTTGAATAAGAAGAGCCGTGTGAGGGGAGACTTTCACGCACGGTTCTGTGAGAGGCTGGCGCTGAAATGCGCCGGCCTACTCGACAGAGGTTGAATTTCATTTTACCAGAAATGCTTTTTTGAACTTTTTATGATTACCATCAGGATGATATAACTCTGCATAAAAAACATAAACTCCCGGCGAAAGACGGTTATTATCAAGCCCTTTCCCATCCCATTGAAGCTCTCCATTCTGCGTTATTAACTGATTATTTGATACTTCCGCCACTTTTCTTCCATTAGTAGAATAAACTTCCACACGACAACGGTAACCGGCTTTCATTGTCTGATAGGTAAGAATATAAAAATCCCAACCGGGCATATATTCCGGCGCACTGATAAATGTATCATCCTGTACATCCGGATTCTTATATTGTGAATTTCTATAACCCGGCGTACCATATCCGGCTTCCGCAGCAGCAGAAGTCCAATTTAATACATCCTGCGAGTTTTTGTCCGGATCTATCCGTTCCAGAGATACTCCTTTTTTATCTTTTATTGAAGAATCATGCCATTTTGTCGAGTAAGAAACTTCATCAATGACAACCTCGTCAGAAAGACGAAACAAAACCACTGATGCACTTTCGTTGTTCAATACAGGCAACTTAAGTTCATAAATAGGTTCCGCAGAATGTATAAAGTAAAAGTCTGTCACTCCATGATATTCTTTTGTCAAAACAAGATAGCTTCCCGGTGAAAACATTTTTTCTGCTAAATTAAGCGGATAGTAAGCGCCCAACGATCCATCCGTTTTCCGAACAGCAACAACCAGCCCGGACAAAGATAATGAACGATCCGAGCGATTATATAATTCTATATATTCGCTTCCTCCGGCAAAAGGATCCGGCAAAATTTCATTTATTATAATTTCAAAAGGTTTCGCCATATCAGAATCATTTAATCCAGGATCAGGATCAGGATCTGGGTTGGGATCAGGGTCCGGCAATTGCGAAGGCGAGTTTGCGGCTCCGGGTGTTCCGCCCTTTTCATCGGTCGACAAATGCCATGTTCCATCATCAGACCGCTCATAGGACTTTCCCGCGGTAGCATTCGGATAGGTAATTTCATCGATCACCTCGCCGTTGGCATTTTTCAGGCCTATCGTCTTGCCGGTATTTGCCAGCGCGGAAGGAAACTTATCGATTCCAAGGGACAGCGCGCCATCAGCTACTACCATATCGCGACCGGAACGGTAAAGAACGGCATAGCTTCCGGACAACAATACAATGTCCGGCAAAACAGTTTCCTTGCCGTCATAAACAAACGCCCAAGCATTCAGAGAAATATCAGAACCGGAGACATTATGGATTTCTACATACTCCGTTTCAGGAAAGGCCGTCAAACCAACAGGATTTGCCATTACTTCATTTATCAAAACATCGCCGGATCTGGAATTGTTAAAATCCTGTGCCAATAAAAATATAGGCATAAATATCAGACTAAAAAATAACAATCTGCGTGACATAGTACCAGTTTATGAAGGATTATTATTATCTTTGCATCCAAATTTGAGACCATTTAAGGTAATGCACCAAGGATTACAAATATATACAAAAAAATCAATTATTAAAAATTTTAAAGCTAAAAAAATGAAAGCAGCAATTGTTGGAGTAAGTGGCGCAGTTGGACAGGAGTTTTTACGTGTGCTTGACGAGAGAAATTTTCCAATAGACGAGCCGGCGCTTTTTGGTTCGTCGCGTAGCGCAGGAAGCGAATATACGTTTCGCGGTAAAAAATACATCGTCAAGGAGCTTAAACACAACGATGATTTCAAGGGTATTGATATTGCATTTGTATCGGCAGGGGGAGGTACTTCAAAAGATTTTGCTGAAACTATCACAAAATATGGCACAGTTATGATAGACAACTCAAGCGCGTTCCGAATGGAAGATGATGTGCCTCTTGTTGTTCCGGAAGTAAACCCCAAAGACGCATTAAACCGTCCGCATGGTATCATTGCCAATCCGAATTGTACGACAATACAAATGGTTGTTGCGCTTAAAGCCATTGAAAATGTTTCACATATCAAAAAAGTTCATGTATCTACATACCAGGCGTCAAGCGGCGCTGGAGCATCTGCTATGGCTGAACTAAAAAAACAATATGAACAACTTATCAATGGAGAAGAGCCTACGGTTGAGAAGTTTGCATACCAGTTGGCATATAATCTAATCCCACAGGTTGACGTATTTACTGATAACGGCTATACAAAAGAAGAAATGAAGATGTATCACGAAACACGTAAGATTATGCACTCTGACATTGAAGTCAGCGCCACATGTGTTCGTGTTCCCGTTATGCGTGCGCACAGCGAAGTAACATGGGTAGAGACGGAGCGTCCGATATCGGTGGAAGAAGCGCGTGAAGCATTTTCTAAGACAGAAGGTATCGTTCTGCAAGACAATCCCGAAAATAAAGATTATCCGATGCCTCTTTTCGTTGCAGATAAAGATCCTGTATATGTAGGACGTATTCGTAAAGACCTGTCAAATCCCAACGGACTAACATTCTGGACAGTAAGTGATCAAATAAAAAAAGGAGCTGCGCTTAATGCAGTGCAAATTGCAGAATATTTAATAAAAGTCGGCAACCTGAAATAAAAGCCCGATCTTTTCAAATTTGTAAGGGAATGACGATTCCCTGTAAATAAAAAAATATTTTTGATAACACATGCAGCGTTTTTTGCATTTTCCGCATCTGTCCGATAGACAGACATAACTGCTTTATACAATTTGTAAATAACAACTAAATTATTAGATATGAGAAAAGTTACTTTACTGACCATTTGCGCTATAATAAGTTCATCATTCATAGCATTACAAGCTCGTGAACCATACAAACCCAAAAGTGAAATCACCGTCCGCTGGGGGTGGATCGATACAGGAGACTGGGGGGATTGGGACTGGAATTGGGACGACAATTATCCAAAAACTCCTTTAGAACGTTATAACAATGGGAAATACTACTATGATGACAAAGTATATACACAAGCAATATCCATTTCATACACAAACGAGATCAAACGATGGCTGGCATTAAGTATAAACGGAGCATACTCCGGAGTTCTACAAAACGAAAGAGATACAAATTATAATAACATTGTCAGTAAATATAGAAAACATCGCATATCTGTTTTTCCCATGGTACGCTTCACTTATCTTAATCGCCCGATGATCCGTCTATATTCGGCAGCAGGATTGGGATTCGGAATGACTAGTGAAAAATGGTCCGACAATAATTATAAAAAGAACAAAACATATATTGAGGGACAAGCGACATTTTTTGGCGTTTCAGTTGGTAGAACATTCTTTGCCTCATGGGAATTAGGAGTTGGGGCCATGGGAATTCTCACGATGGGTGCAGGATACAGATTTTAAAAATAAAGAATTATGTATACAAGAATAAAAAAAACAATTCTGTGCGTATTATTTATAGGCGTTTGGAGCAGTTGTACATACAAAGAAGAAGACAGCCACCGTATTACCTATTCCGGATACGTAGCATTTGATTACACTTATAACGTGATCAACGATTATACCCGTTTATTTAAATCTATCTGCCGGTTCAATGAATACCATTTACAACCGACAGCAGAGAAACGCGATTCTGTAGACCGGCTTTATTTCCAGGATACAAAAATTATAAACGAAGGAAACAATACATGGACATTACGAAATATCAACAGCTACTATTCTAATAGTACCATAACAATAAACACACATGGAAATGACCTCTATGAAGATGGAAACAGATGGAATATCTCGATACCCGGCGGCGATGGCAACCTTTCTAAAATCATCGATCTCGAAATAGAAAACAAAGGAAACGATCTCTGGCATATTGCAAAACATAATAACAGTAATGCGGATTTTGACTATTCTGTGGAATGGGACATTCACTTTTATGCCTCTGGAAAAGGTTTTACATTGGAAGGAAACGGCGCTTTAATCAGTATTGCATCGCCGAAACTAAAACTGGAATATACAATTACAAATCCTTTGGAAGCGCATACTGATAATTATAATAACCCGATCATACAGACCGGATCGTTGAAAATCCTTGCAACAGACGTCAATAAGAAAATTACTGAAGATACATTCGCTGATATTATTTCCGATAACCATATAGAAATTACATATAATGGGCATGTAGAAATATGGGATTACAACTATTATTACTATTCAGCAGCTTATTAATAAGATTTTTCGCGCGCTCAGATTCTGATCTTTTTGAATTTTCAAAAAAGATGGGTTATATTTGCATTCAATAAATCGGTAATTTATTAGTTTATGAGTAAAAAGTATATCATTTACAGCTTACTGACGCTATGTGCATTATTTTCCATTATACAGACCGGTAATGCAAATTCGGGAAGAAATCCCAACATAATATACATCTGTGTAAGCGATTTCGGTAAGGGCCTATTGTCAGCTTATGGACAGCGACATTTCACAACGCCGAATATTGATGCATTAATCGATAACGGCACAAGTTTCAGTAATGCCTACGGAGGCTCTATTACCGCATATGCACGCGCTTCATTACTTACGGGATATCACGACTGTAATAAAAATAAATGGCGTATCACAAATGGCGGCGTTTATGCTAAAGGAGATACCTCGCATATTTATCAAAACGAAAATATGATAGACGACCATAAGGTTTTTCTTCCGGAAAACGACCCCTATCTACCCCGGATATTTCAAAAGGCAGGCTATGTGACTGCGCAAATCGGAATGTTGGGTATTGGCAACGCTTCTACCCGTAAACAAATGGAACAATATGGATGGGATTATTATTATGGTTACCTTGACCTTGTCCGAAGTCAAGGATATTACCCGCCTTTTATTTTTGAAAACGGTCAAATGATTATGATCGAAGGTAATACCCGGGCTGATTGCGGGAGAAGTCTTGTTCCCGAAACGGAAATAGCATATAAAGAAAGGTGGGATATGGAAGGAAAAAAAACATATTCTCCTGATTTATTCATAAATAAAACGATCGAATTCATCCGCGAATTCAAGGAAAAGCCGTTCTTTCTGATGTTTAGTACAACACTGCCTCATGGTCCGGCGTCTGTTCCTGCCGTACATCCTGAAGCGGCAAATAATGACGCATTAACACAAATCGAAAAAGAATATGCATCAATGGTCAAATTACTCGACAACCAGGTAGGACAAATTATGACGGAACTTAAATCTTTGAAATTAGAAGAAAATACGCTTATTGTGTTTGCTTCAGACAATGGGCATGACATATACTATATTCAGGAAGGGCGTATGGAAAGACCCTACCGTAATACAAAGACAAGGGAGTTATTTGATAATTCATATAATAAGTATTACAGCGATAAATCCGGAGATATATTCAATGGGAACGCAGGAATGGCAGGACTTAAATATAGTAATCTGGAAGGGGGTATTCGCATCCCTCTCGTTTTTTACTGGAAAGGAAAAATTAAAAAACGCGTTTGCGAGGAAATTGTATCCGGTTATGATTTTCTACCGACAATCGCCGATCTGCTTGGGGAAAAATTAAAAACAGGAAAGGATGGGATTTCCATCCTTCCGGTATTAATGAAAGGGAAAAAACTTTCTAAAGACCGGTATATCATCGTGGGATCAGAGGAAGGACCCGTAATTGTGACTAATGAAGGTTGGAAACTACGTTATTATAATGGAAAGAAAACATATGAACTCTATAATCTGGGAAAAGATCCGAAAGAAAAGTATGACGTCATACTCAGATTCCCCGAAAAAGCCGAGTATCTGAAAAAAATTCTGCTGAAAGAATGTAAAGATGATATCCAAAACGGCGTAATTTACTAACCAATCCGATATATAAGAATATCACAAAACAATATTCTTATATATTTTACGGTAAAGTTTCGGATTAAAAAACACGATACCAAGACTATAAAGATCCAGTGAAATGATTACTTCCGAATGCTTACAAATTGCATTCCAGTTTTTTCGATTTTCAGGCGATCGATTGATGCCGGAAAAAACCATTATGCTATCTTCGTTTATATTCGTAAGAAATCTTTCAAATTCTTTTACGGAAAAAGAAACGCCTGTAAAAGAATTACCCCAGACGATTAAATCAATATCATCCGGAATATCGGGAATTCTACTACAGATATCTATCGAAGCCAATGCATATTTCTTAATACAATCGCGTGCAATATCGGCCACGGCTAATTCCGGTTCAAATACGATACAATTGCTTTTTCTTGAATATGCGGTAAGATAAAGAGGAGTTAGCCCGAAATCGCTCCCCGCAACATAAATTGTTTCAGGTTGAAAACGATTGGCCAAACGAAAAAGAAACCGATGTTCCTGTTCGGCAAAACAATTCAGATTCAATATCTTCCGTATCGTCGACGTACGATTACCCAATATTATTTCACGATTATCCCGCAATAGTTGCAGACGCGCCGCATTCAACGGGTCGTAGCAATAATAAAGCCTATTCTCTTCAATTACGTTTGTAATCAGATCAAAAACGAATGGCGAATGCACTCCATACCCGCCACGACAAAAAAATATACGATACAGTCTGTTTATCGCAGAGATCATACTTTTCCAAAAAACTCGCCTATTGTATAATTCAAAAACTTATTGAACGGATACAACGCGCGGAACTCTTCAACAACCTCATCCATCCAGTCTTCCGAATAAAAGAATTTTTCAGTTTTACCACTCGAAACGACAAAATATTTATGCTTCAGGATATAATCGTATGGACAATCTTTCGGAAAACCATCAGGCATCCGTTTTAACATCTCACCCTCAAGGCCGCCATAAATTTCTTTGAATTTTTTATTCTCGAGTATACCGCTAAATTCTTCGATATTATCATAAATATCCTGTCTGAGCTGTTTAAGCATTTTAGGATCAGGACACCATACGCCGCCGGATACAAACGAACTATCCGGCTCAAGATGCAGATAGTAACCCCCGTATGGACTTGTTCGACCTCCAAAGCCCGTCATATATGCGCCAAAATGCGTTTTGTAAGGAGTTTTATCATTGGAAAAACGTATATCGCGGTAAATTCTGTATATGCAACTTTTCGCATCAAGTCCGGCAATTTCGGGATCAAATGTTGCAATACGGTCAACCAGCTGCTGTACAATGTCGACATATTCTTTATATAGTACATCATATCGTTCTTTATTTGCTTTAAACCATTCGCGATTATTGTTTTCACGCAATTCTTTCAAAAAATTAAAAAATTCTCTCATGATTATTTTGTTTTTATTAAAAACGCCCCACGCTTCTTAATCTTCCGCAATCTCCAACCCCCACGTCTTTCCTTTATCCGTAGCAGGCACGCCATACTTCATCCATACCGGCATCGGTTCTCCTTTCAGATAATGGTCAAAGAATTGTTGCAGGCGAACTGTCAAATCACGCATATTACGACGATGCGTCAGATTATGTTCTTCGCCGTTGTATTGAAGAAAATACACTACTTTATCCAAACGCCTCAGCGCCATATAATACTCTATACCCTGGTACCATGGAACGGCTCCGTCATTATCATTATGCATGATCAAAAGCGGGGTATTGACTTTGTCTGCAAAGAAAAGGGGGGAGTTTTCAATATATAAATCCAATCCGTCCCATAGTGTTTTACCGATACGGCTTTGCTGACGCTCATACTGTCTCTGACGAGATCCCCCCGTAGCCCAGCGTATACCTCCATAAGCGCTCGTCATATTGGAAACGGGCGCCCCTGATCCTGCCGCAGCAAACATATTTGTCTGTGTAATAAGGTAAGCCGTCTGGTAACCGCCCCAGCTCTGTCCCTGAATTCCAATGTGTTCTTTGTCAACCCACGGATTTTCACAAAGCGCTTCAGCTCCTGCAACAATCGAATTATATGCGCTGCGACCCGGGTATCCATCGACATAATAGATATCCGGAACAAATACAAGATAGCCCCGGCTGCAATAAAATGGTATATTGATAGTCGAACGGCTTGGCGCAGGTGCATAATACCTGTATAAATGATCGGAATACCTCTCATAAAAATAGATCATCACAGGATATTTTTTATCCGGATCAAAGTTCTCCGGCTTATAAAGTAAACCTTTCATATCAAAACCGTCTTTGGATTTCCATTTAATAAGTTCAACCGTACCCCAAAGATAATCTTTCATTTGCGGGTTAATGTGGCTCAATTGCGTTTCATTGTTCCACAAATCAGCTGTTATCCATAAATCGGGGGTCGTATTAAAATCACCTTTGGTATAAATGTAGATATCCGAATTTTTCGCCTTATGAATGACCGGAAATGTTTTTCCGGCCATCATACGTTTTTGCAAAGAAGTTTTTCCCCCAACATTAAGCGTATAATATCCGGCCTCTTTTGTTTCGTTATTAAATGCGGAAAGAAGCAATGGTTTACCCGTCTCTATGAATTCAACCTCATTATTAAATTTCAGATAGCGAAAGGTAATTTTTTCTTTGCGTCCGACTCCTTTTGTAACCATTGCCGGAGCGCCTTTTCCTGCAGGATCAATCTGCCAGATATCATACCGGTCATACACATAAAAAAAACGATCGTTTTTACTCCATCCCATCATTCCGAACGGACCATATTTATCCGGCGTCTGACCGGTTGCGTCTTCAAAGTGAACGTCAAGTCCCTTCGTTACGCATTGGATGGTCTTATCCGCCACGGAATATATATACCACTGAGAATCGTCGCGATCAAACCATGTAATATATCTTCCGGTAGAAGAACTGGAGGGACGGGCAGACAATGCCTCAGCCACAAGCGTTCGTTCGCCTGTCGTTGTGGAAACTACGTAAATATCATTCCGCGAATACCCGGTCCACTGACTTTCTATCCGGTAACCTTTTGTTGTCGTACCCAATACATATTCTCCGTTTCCGCGATCGGAAGCGGTAATATTTTCAAGATCCGTCGCTCCTAACCGAACAAAACGGCTTAAATCCGCCACATCATATACGCAAAGATAAGAACGGTTCAAATCTTCGTTCAACTGTTTCAGCTGTGTCGGCTGGATATAATCATCCTGATAATGCCATATATCAAGTTTCGCCAGTTCACTTTCATCCATCGTCGTATCCTTCGGAGTGATAACCGGCGATATGCCGAAATATAATTTACGACCGTCATGGCTGAAAAAAACGCTTCTAAAACTATTTACCGCCCAGTTTTCAGGCATTTGCGGAGATAACGTATCAGCAATCAAACGAACAGCCGGTTCCGTCGTTTTGGCATAGTAAAGGCTATATACCTTCGGGTCGCGTTTGGTCGTATCGGCAGTTGCAAAAAAGACGAACTGCGACGCCTCTTCATCAAACGATTGTAACTTATAAGCGCCCTTACTTTCCATCAAGGTTATCGACTTATGTAACTTCGTATCATAAAGAAAAACTCCCGGAATAGCCGTGCTGTCCTTCTCCGGCGGCTTCGTTACATAAGAGAGATATTTCCCGTTTTTACTCACAGTATAGTTTTCTACATACGGAATTGTATCGGAAGTTCCGGATTCGAAATAATATAAAATCAGATACTCCGGTTTTTCATCCTTTTTATGCTTTACCGTATCTTTAAGCATCTGGGTGGTATATGCAAAAAAGTCAGATGCTTTTTCCGGCAACTTGTAAGACTTCACATCCGGTATTCTTTTTATATTTTGCGTACCCAACCGAAGCCATCCAAGAGAGTCCTTCGGCAGCTCGTCCGCCTTCTTCTTTTTCCTGCGGGCGTCCTTTTTTTCTGCCTGCGCAGGTTTTATGCGAAATACGACATAACGCGAATCATCCGTTATCTGAGCGCTAAACCCTCTTTCTATAAGCATAGCAGTTTGTGTTTTGACATTCGTCACATAAAGCATACTATCGCCGTCCTGCGGCGCGACAGTGTAAACGGAATAAATACCGTCATTACTTATCGACGCCTGAGATATACTTTCCCATGAGTCGTAAACGCTGTGATCAAGCGGTTTTTTCTGCGCGCTAATGCTGACGGCTAAAAACGCGAACAAATAGACGATAAGGTTCTTATTCTTCATAATCTGTACATTTTATTTATTTGCCTGCAAAATATTGATTGTACAAAAATAATATTTTGTCTTGTTTTTATAAAAGTTATTCTGAAAAAATATTATTTTTACCTTTACAAATACAATCATACGGAGCAATAAACAGTGCAATGGTAAGTAATAACATGGGAAAGAACCTGCAAGCAAACAGGAATGCAGCCAATAAAAAAGACGCAAAAACCGGAAAAACGCATTCTCTTAAACCGGAACATCATCCGCTGGAACCGTTTCTCCCGAAAAGGGCGAAATTACTCATGCTGGGCAGTTTTCCTCCTCCTCCCGAACGATGGACGATGAATTTTTATTACCCTAATTTTCAAAATGATATGTGGAGAATTTTCGGCGTCATATTTTTCAATAACAAGGATTATTTTGTCGCCGCCGGCGGAAAATCATTCGAAGAAGCGCTCATACGACAATTCCTCGCACATAAAGGTATCGCATTATATGATACTGCCGAAGAAATAATACGTCAAAAAGGAAATGCTTCCGACCAATTCCTGGAAATAGTAAAACCTGTCGATCTGAAAAAAATAATGTCGCAAATACCAGTATGCGACACGATTGTAACTACAGGACAGAAAGCGACCGAAACTCTCATGGAAATCATGGGTATAGGACAGACGCCTTCTGTATGCGGATCTATCGATACAAACTTTATGGACCGTAAACTCAGGTGTTACCGGATGCCTTCGTCTTCACGTGCATACCCTAAATCATTAATTGACAAAGCGGCAGATTACCGTAAGATGTTTTCCGAGGCGAACCTCTTATAAATCCTTGTCAATCCGGGCTGTACCAAAATGAACCGCTCACTCCGATTTCTTTGCGGAAGCTGTCCCGCCGAATGAAAATGAAAGCATAAAGAGGTCGTCAAATCAATAATAATTTATTTTTTATTTGTTTCTTTGTTGTCAGATTATTCTTTTAACACATTAACGTTCTTAACTTATAAATAAAATTATGGCAAGATTCAGTAAACTACAGGTTTTGGATGCTATCGTCCGTACCGGCATGGTTCCGGTGTATTATAACAAAGATGCAAAAACGGCAAAAGAGATACTTAAATCTTGTTATACCGGCGGCGTACGCGCATTTGAGTTTACCAACCGGGGAGATTTTGCTCAGGATGTTTTCGCTGAGCTTGTTAAATTCGCAGCGAAAGAATGTCCGGACATGATACTCGGTATCGGTTCTATTGTTGACGCCCCTACTGCATCGCTATACATTCAGCTTGGCGCTAATTTTATTGTAGGTCCATTATTTAATCCGGATGTAGCCAAGGTATGTAATCGTCGTCTTATACCTTACACTCCGGGATGCGGATCAGTTTCGGAGATAGGATTTGCTCAGGAATCAGGATGTGATCTATGCAAAATTTTTCCGGCCGGCAGCGTAGGTGGACCTTCATTTGTCAGTAATGTAAAAGCGCCTATGCCCTGGACAATGATCATGGCGACAGGAGCTGTGGAGCCAACTGAAGATAATCTTACCAAATGGTTTAAAGCCGGCGTCACTGCTGTCGGCATGGGGTCCAAATTATTCCCGAAAGAAGCTGTTTCCTCAGGTAACTGGGATGCAATAACTACATTGTGTAAAAATGCTTTGGGATACATTCAAAAAGCAAAAAGGTAAAGATGAAACGAACATGAACCGAACGGTCTTTTAGCGAAGCGCTAAAAAAAACGGCTTGCGCCAAAGAGAATGAACATGCTGTGAGTTCTATGTTGCCTTAGCGTTAAAAAAAAATAATGTACTCATAAAACTATGGAAGACAGATTTTTAAAACATGTACAGGAATATCCGGCTGTTTCCGGCAAGCATACGTCTACTCCCACTCAATATTTCGATATGTTTTCTTCCATTGCCACAGAAAGTTTCTATGTGCTGGACATACCGCAAAAACAATTTTGTTATGTTAAGCCTGACGATCTTTTTCTATGCGGCTATTCTGCCGGAGATGCGCTAAGACTGGGATACGATTTTTACTCCAAAATAGTTTATCCCGAGGATTTGTCTTTGTGGACTGATATGCATAAGGCTGTAGTGCGTTATTTTAAAGATTTTGAGAAAAAACGGGATGAAATAGATTATTTTTGCTGTACATTTCGCCTGCAACGCAAATATTCTTTCCATATCCGTCCTTTGCCTCAGATGGTATACCACCGGATGAAATACATTTGGGAAGATAATGAATTGCGCTATTTGGTTTGCTCTGTGGGACGTTCAACCGTCAAAGAGGCGGGAAATTTGCGCATGTATAACAAAGACGGATTGACATATGAAGAATACAGCTTTACAACCGGACGCTGGAAGCTGAAAACGAAAGAGGCGCTTACCGAACGCGAAAAAG
>JAIROL010000155.1 GCA_031257565.1 Tannerella sp.
ATGGTACAGAAGCGGACTTCCGAGGCCCGGTTCTGGCAGGATGTGGCGATTCAGGCGTAACGTTACCCGGCTGGGGCTTGGGGTTTCCCCGTGCCCCTTCCCCGGTTGGACGGTAAAGGCATGGCAAGTTGATTTTTCGACTGCCGCTATTGATATGGGTTACTATTGAGACGGCGGCAGTCTTTTGTATTGATACGGTAAAAAGCATGAAAAAATTATCTTGACAGTGGATGTTGTTTGTTTTTACAAAAACTGGCATTTTTATGGGGACGCGCGCTCCCCCTTCGTGAAAAAATATCCTTTGAATATGACGCTTGTGCGCTTCCCTGTCATGGTTTGCGTCATGGTATCCTACATTGAAAATCGTGGTATTGAGAAATATCTTTTGATATTCATTTTTTTCTATTGTTATATTTCTTTTTCTATTTTGCTTATGCTTTCTAAAAAAAAGAAATAAATAGAAAAAAAGTATATATAAGGGGTTTCCCGAAATTTGAAGCAAGAGCATACATGCTACATTGGCGGGTATTTTTTCTGTAAGCTAATGATAACCCATCAGGCCGCCGGGCGCAGCCCGGCGGTTCACCGGCTGATTGCCCGGCGCAAGTCCCGCAACGCACCTGTGCGCTGACGTACAAGTATGCTCTGGGTCTTGCGCCGGGGCTTTGCGGATAATTGTTTTCGGGCGATTGCCCACCCTCCTGAAAGGTGGGTGGGTGTTACGGAAAGGGCTGTATTGCTGGCGACTCATTCCCCATCATGGCGGGAAGTGTGGCGGTATGGGGGTTCTTCCACTGCTTCATCACCGGGGAGGCTGCCGCCTGTCCGCTTTAGCGGTCGGGCGGTTATACCCGGTAAATGTAACACCCTGCCAATCTTCCGGGGAAGCTTTATCGCCTACGAAGCCGTGGGGTTGACTACGCATAGCGTGATGGTAAGCCGAAAATCCGGGCGGGCGAAGTACGCCCCGCTGTGGCGGTGTGGCGGCGGGGGAGGCAGGAAGCCGACCTACAGAGAAAAAACGCAAACACGGATGTTTGCGTTTTTTTCTACCTCACGGCCCCCGGCTACGGCCGGGGGCTGCCCCTCCCCCTTTGAGCCGTTGATGACGGGTTTGCGACCGGAACGGAGCGTAGCGGAGTGGAGAGAGCAAACCCCTCCTATTGTCTTTTGAGAGGGGGAATCCCGGCGGCGAGGGGGAGGGACAATCCAGCCCGCCGCTACATTGCCGCCTTACCGCGCTGGGCATGATGGGAAGAAGCGGCTCTGGGTGGGCTTGGTACGATGAGTTCCCCACGGTGTTTATACAGCCAGTCTTTTTCAGTACTCCATATATAGCATACATACATGATATATAACGCTATATATAGTGTCTATGGAAATATATACATTATCGTATTGGCATACTGTTTGATTATGTTATATATTTAGGATAAACTAAGGGGTAGACTGTTGCTATCTGGCGTTGCTGGACAAGCGGATATTCGGGTTGGGTGATGGTTGTGACAAGAGGGATTGACGTACCACAGAAAATTCGATATTCTGTCAAATGGTAGGGAAAGAGTAACCTTGTACCCGAGAGACTGTTTTTTAGTATAGAAGGGACGAATGAAGTACTCAAAAGCACCTGTTTCCGAAGTTATCCTTGGTATTACTTATGGAGCTAATAAAATACCAGTGGATAAATTGTTTCAAATTAGCTCCATGTTCTCTACAGACTTCCCATTTGTTGAAATTTGCCCTCCTTTGATCTTGGATGAATTAAACGGTTTCCGGCTTCAACCTATGGCGGCGACTATAGGAGCGGGGCCGTTCTTGATTCGGCGGCGGACAAACGATGCGAAATGGCTTTTGCAGATACAATCAAATATGATTTACTTGAACTGGATACGGAAAGACGATGAGCCAGTAGGTGTATACATCGGATTCTCAAAAGTTAAAGATTTCTTTGCTACAATTCTTGAAAAAATATCTGGAGTTGTGGATGTGAAGGTGGATCATTTGTTGTATGAGCTTTCGTATCATGATAGAGTTGAGTGGCAAGGTATCATCTCTGATATAAGTGAAATAAGTGCTATTATGAATGTTGCGTCCCCGCCTAAATTTTCCTCGGAAGGCTACAATAATCTATTCTCTCGTTATACTTACCATGCTTCTGACATGGGTGGGTATGGCTTGTTGGGTATTAACACAGACACTTCTGTTTCTCAAAAACAACTTATACGCTTCGAGTCGAATTTGAGAGGTATCATCCCACAAAAAACTTTTGACGAGTGGATGACTCTTGCCCATCAAAAACAACTCACAATATTTGAAAGCTGTTTCAGCGAAAAACTAAGAGACTTATGGAAATAATGAGCCCATTTACAAAAAAAACCAGTGGAGTCTCATGGTTTAACTACCAACAGCCATCGGTTGTAGGTAATATGTTTTTTTCGGGTGTTTCTGCTTTTTATACCAATGATGGAATTGAAACAGAGACTCATTGGTATGATATTGAATTGGCTAGATTTGATCAATTAGTTGCCTTTCGGAAAGAATATCTGGATATGTTACCATCTCTTAATGAGAATTGGATTTCTGGTAATTCTTCTTTGCCAAGTCGGACAGCAATTGAAAAAAGCAAGAAGTTACTCGATGAGTTCAATAGTTATCTTGTCCATAAAAAACAGCAGAGGGCACAAATTGACGTTCCAAAACTCGTTATGGGGCCAATTCCATCCGGAGGAATTGAGATCGAGTTTCATGTAAATAGCGAGAATGCTCTTTATGTAAGCATTTTTAACAACAGTACAGTTGAAATAGAATTAAAGTATTTTGATTTTTACTCTACCATTGAACCGACAGAGTCCAATAGGGGGATAATAGCCGACTATGAACTGCTTGCCAGCACAAACAGAAATTCCAGATGGGGAAATTCTTTATCGGTATTGCGATCCGAGGATGTTTCCTGAAGGCCAAACTGAGATCCCTACAAGTATTTTTGATGATCGGGAAATGTCTTGCGATTGGGAACGATACCAGAAAAATCCATTTACCTCCTATCATATCGCGGAAGGAAAAATTTGTGTTATTAAAATTATTGTCTGTAATGCTATACGTAATCCCAGAAATCCTAAAAGAGTTGGACAAGTAATACCAGATTGGCACCAGGATATTATTCATTTTCCTGTTTCGGATACAGATGATACTGTTCATGGCGCTAATCAAGCTCATTCTCTGATTCGGGGCTTGAAAAAACTGCCCGTTCGGGAGGCCATAAGAGACAATGCGCTGATTTATGGTATTGCCCCGAAATAATTTTAATTGGCGCAGAAGCGGCACCCAGAGATGGTGGGTATACGAAAGGGATAGTTTCCTTATTTAGCGACTACTGTACCCGCTTTCCCATAGTCTCCGCTTGAGGACTTCCCATGCACGCAGAATGCCATATCTCCGGTGGTACCGTTCCACTATCGCCTGAATCAGATGGAGCAACTTTTGGGAGGTCGTTTTTTTATAAGAGTTATAAAAAGATACGCGAAATCTTTTTGGAAACTTAATGGGAGGCTTTCCCATGCGCCTTGGAAAAGTATTTCTAGTATGTTTGGGACAGCCTCTTTAGGTTTTGGTTTTACGCGTATTTGTGTTGCATTGCATGATGGAAAAATACTAAAATGTAGCCAGATATGTAGCCTTTATTGTGTCATAATAGGTATATCTCATTCACTTGTTTATCACTCTTTATCAATACAGGGATTGACTAATTCCTTATACCGTAGTAACATATACGTATAAATCCTAATTGGTATCTGTCTTTATCAATAGGCTATGCATAACAGTCCTGTTATGTCCCGTTTTTTGCTTTTAATTTTATCTTTTATTTGTATTCTTTATTGTATATGGACATACTACAAAACATTTTCCACAAATCGTCATTTCTTTATTGATATTTTTCTTCGTTAATTCCTTTGCCGTTTTACTGCATCTTTCAACATCAATTAATTCAGAACGTTTTATTTCTACATCCCACAACTTTCCAATGATTGCCTTTCCCGGGCAATTTTTTACACATTCCATACAACTTCCACAAAATGATTTTTCAACAGGTTTGCCACATTTTAATTTTGCATTTGTTAATAATGACGAAAGCCTTATACCCGAACCATATTCTTTTGTTACAAGTAAAGCAGATTTTCCTATCCATCCCAAACCGGCTCTTGTTGCAACTGTTTTATGCGGCAATGCAGTCATATATTCATCCGTATGGGTTACTACGGAAGTTGTTTGGGCAAATGCCTTGAATCCATTTTTTATTAAATATTCAGCCCCTATGGAAACAATTTTATCCAGTAAATTATTTATC
>JAIROL010000097.1 GCA_031257565.1 Tannerella sp.
TTTCGTATATGGCGTTTCTCAATAATAAAAAAGCGGCAATTGGCCGCTTTCTTATTATTGAGAAACGATCTCCAGTACATTCAATAAACTCGGATCAAGCGGCTTATCATTCTTAATCGCCTTAACAAACGGAACCAGCACTATTTCATCATTTTGAATACCAACCATTACATTACGCTGATCTTCCAAAAGCGCTTCTATCGCCGCAACGCCCATCCGGGTCGCAAGTATACGATCCTGAGCAGACGGGGACCCTCCACGTTGTAAGTGTCCCAAAATAGAAACGCGTACATCAAACTGAGGATACTCGTTCTTCACACGTTCAGCAACCCCCATAGCTCCTCCTGTTACTTCACTTTCCGCGACAAGTACAATACTACTGTTTTTAGACTTTCTAAAGCCCGTCTCTATCATCTCGGCCAACTGGTCCTTATGTAAAGATATCTCCGGAATAATAGCGGCTTCTGCTCCTGAAGCGATCGCCCCGTTCAAAGCAAGAAATCCGGCGTCGCGCCCCATGACTTCTATAAAAAAAAGCCGTTCGTGAGACGACGCCGTGTCACGAATCTTATCAACACACTCCACTATCGTATTCAATGCGGTATCGTAACCGATTGTCGTATCTGTCCCGTACAGATCATTATCTATCGTTCCCGGAATACCAACTATCGGAAAATTATACTTCTGTGCAAAGCTACGCGCTCCGGTCAGACTACCATCGCCACCGATAACAACCAAAGCATCAATGCCATGCTTCACCAACGTCTCGTAAGCCTCCTGCATTCCTTCAGGAGTTTTAAATGTTTCACTGCGGGCAGTCTTCAGTATCGTACCTCCCCGCTGTATGATATTACTCACATTCTGAGTTTTAAAATCTTCTATTTCATTAGCAATAAGCCCCTTATAACCACGATAAATACCCTTTACCATTATCTTATTTGCTATAGCTGCACGCGTAACCGCACGAATCGCGGCATTCATTCCCGGAGCATCGCCTCCCGAAGTCATAACTCCAATACATTTAATTTCTGCCATAATATTCAAGTTTTAAATTAAGCTAAAACCACGGCAAAGATACAAATTAATTTGCTTATACGAATCCGGGCCGGAAAATTAGAGGAACAAAATCATAACAGTCTTTTTTAGTATGCAGTAGCGCCAATAATGAAACCGGAGGCAGGTAAACAGATCCATTTCGGAAACGCCAAAACCCTGACTGTAAACCAATGACGGGGTCGGTTCAGCGTTCATCTCGGCTTCATACGATATCGAAAACCGGGTCGGAGACAATAGGAGCTTCATCGGGTATCCTTATTCAAAGCCCTTATACGTGTTGCAACCTCTTCCATCAACCATTTGGGAGTCGACGTTGCGCCACATACGCCTACACTACGGACTTCCTGTGGTAACGGTTCTTTTATTTCAGATGTTTCAGATATAAATATGATGTTTGGATTGGATTTTTTACATTCATCAAAAAGCATTTTCCCATTAGAACTCTTCTGCCCTGCGACAAAATAAACCCAGTTATGCTTAGATACAAAATCCTTAATTTTAGGCAACCTGTTTGCCACCTGACGGCAGATCGTATCAAAAAAACGAAACCGCACCCCCTTTGTCATACGATCTTTAATAATATCCACAATCTGCCGGAAACCGTCTAACGACTTCGTCGTTTGTGAAAAAAGTACGATTTCTTTAGAAAAATCAAGTCTTTCCAAATCCTCCGGTTTCTCTATGACAATAGCGACGCCTTCTGTCTGCCCTACAAGACCATTAACTTCCGCATGTCCCCGCTTACCGTATATAACTAATTGCGCATCCGTTTCCTTCATCTCGTTATAACAATCTTTGATACGACGTTGCAATTGTAAAACAACAGGACATGTGGCGTCTACAATATCAATACCGTTGTTTCGAGCAATCTCATAAGTCAAAGGAGGCTCCCCATGAGCGCGCAAGAGTACCGTTTTATTTTTCAACGCCAACAATTCATCCCGTTTTATTGTCTTCAAACCCAACCCCTTAAGTCTTTCCATTTCCAGATTATTATGCACAATATCCCCCAGACAGTACAGCGCAGTTCCGTTATTCAATTCACGTTCAGCGCTTTCTATTGCATTTACAACGCCAAAACAAAAACCGGAATTTCGATCGATTTCAATCTCTATCATTTTTCATTACACGGTTATATTGACCTAACAACCATACTTTCTGTTCGGGAATAGTCTTGTTTGTATTATCAAATTCGATTGCATCATCCGCTTTCCGTAAAGGCGCAATAACTCTTGTCATATCTTGCTGATCGCGACTTTTAATATTTTCAAGAATCTCTTCATACGAAGCCTTTTCATTTTTAGCCTTAAGCTCTTCAAGACGGCGAACGGCCCGGACTTCGGGAGAAGCCGTAACAAAAATTTTCAACTCCGCATCAGGAAAAACGACCGTACCAATATCACGGCCATCCATAACAATCCCTTTTTCCTTTCCCATCCGGCGTTGTCGCTCTACTAACGCAAAACGGACAAACGGCAATGCCGCTACATAACTGACATGGCTTGCAACCTCCATTCCTCGAATTTCCCGCTCTACGTTTTTCTCATTGAGATAAGTTTCCGTATGCCCTGTTTCCGGATTAACACGAAAAGAAATTTTAATATCGCCCATCGCTTTCTCCAGGCGCAAAGCATCCGGTTGACCTCTTCCAAAAAAATTGTGCTGCAATGCATACAATGTTACGGCCCTGTACATTGCTCCCGTATCAATATACGCATATCCTATACTACAGGCAAGATCTTTTGCCATCGTACTTTTTCCGCAGGAAGAAAGGCCATCGATTGCTACAACTATTTTTTTCATGCGTACATTATTTATTTTTTAACATTTCGGTAACATAGAACTCACAGCATGTTCATAACTCTCTGGCGCAAGCCGTTTTGCATGTTCGTTTCATGCGTACATTATTTATTTTTTAACATTAAGGAAACAAATACTTCTGACATACGACAGTTCGCTTACGGCGTCATTTCCGAAAGAGACATGGTAAGGCTTATCATCAATGAAGTTGCCGAAGGATGATAACGCACTACAGAAGCGCCTATATTAAAACGCGACACTTTTACGCCTCCTCCTATCGTAAAGCCTCCTAATCCGTTTCCAGAAGATAATTTCATATCCATCTTCGTCTTAGGGTTAAAACCAATACCCAACCAAAGGTTTTCAGACGGGATAAACTCCACCCCAAAAACCAAATGCTTCAGCGCTGTCTCAATAAAACTATCATCTGCTTCTATTGTCGTATTATCTATATAATCAAACTTCCATCGATTCAGATACATCGCTGTAACAGATATACGTATCGGAGCATGAGCCATACGTTTGGTAATACCCATCTGCAAATCCCAAGGTATACGCTGGCGTTCATCCTGATAAGATTTCAATTGCGCCCCTATATTCTTTAATGCAAGCCCAAATGAAAAATCACTTTCCGTATTAAAATAGCTCAATCCGGCGTCAACGGCAAGTCCAAATGAAGAATAATCTGCTATTGTCGAATAAAGGGTTTTCATAGACAACCCTCCGCGCCATTTTTCCGAAAGATCATACGCATAAAAAATATGCAAACCTGCATCCTGAACAGAAAAAGTACCGAGTTGCTCATTACCGATAGTCATCTCCTTCATACTTCCATAATCAATATACGTCGCCCCTACCCCCCATGAACTACGTTCACGAAATGCTTTTGTAAAAACGGCGCTCCCGACATTCACATCCGAAATATAGTTCATATAATTAACATTCAGCATACCATCCATTTCTCCTCCCAATAATGCAGGGTTATGGAATACAAGCGATGGATCCGGTTCAACCAATGATACGGAATGCCCGCCAAGCGCATTGACATGTGAAGAAGTCGGAAAACGTAAAAAGAGATACGCATCTTCACCATCCTGAGCAAAAGCAGACATCGGCAAATAAAGCGTTAAAAGTATTAATTTTATATACTTCATGCGTACATTATATATTTTTCAACACAAAAAAATCACTTTCTTCCCGGCAACATACTTATTCGATTATATCCAAGTCAATCAGAAAACGCTATTGTATGTCCCCAAAATTGTCGCACAACATACACATAAAATATTCATAATTAAGCATGAATCTACATACTGATCCATGCTGTTCCGAAAGCGTATATCGTATCAACATATACAGTAACGCGAAAAATGCGAAAAAGTTATATTCCGGATTAAAAATCAATCAAAAAAAACGTAAAGCAATACAAACAACACTCAAGCGGACGAATCGGGTAAAACGGCAAATGTGGAAGTACTTAGTCCCAAAGACCCGTTACCGGACAAGGAGGCTATCCGCGTATAAAATTCATGCCGAGATGAAAATCCGGTATGCAACAGGGTAAAGCTGTACGCGTAAAATTCAGTGTTCCTGTACGTTTCGGATTGTAAAAATAAAAATCAGTAAAAAAAAAGCTGATTTCCTTTGCAAATACAAAAATTACCTCTATTTTTGTGCAGAGAAGAAAAGCATTTTTGAATCTAAAAAAATATAAGACTATGGAAATCAAAAAAACTCCAAGAGCTGACCTGGAAAAAGATAAATCGCTAAACCTCCTGTTAGGATTAGTGATTGCTCTGGCGATTCTTTTTGTCGGATTTGAATGGGGAGAAAAAGAAATCGAAGTAGCAACCGACAGCGGTATTGCGGCTATTATTGATGAGGAAGAAATTGAGGCGACAATACAAAACGAACCTCCCCCTCCTCCTCCGGAACCGGAAGTTGTAAAAGCCCCGGAAATTATCACGATCGTAGAAGATAATGTGGAGGTCGAAGAAACGAACCTTCTGACAAGCGAGGACGATGCTACGCACGCGCAGACCGAAACTTATGTCGCTTCGGTTGAAGAAGAGGAAGAAGTCGTAGACGATAACTTCGTATTCATTACCGTAGAAAAGATGCCGGAATTTCCCGGAGGCGAAACGGCTTTGCTCAAGTGGATTTCAGACCACGTCATTTACCCGACAATCGCTGCGGAAAATGGTATTCAGGGACGCGTATCATGTACATTCGTCGTGAATGCCGACGGTTCCGTTACAGATGTGCAGGTAGTTCGACCGATTGATCCGAACCTTGATAAAGAAGCGATCCGCGTACTTAAGCAACTTCCGAAATTCAAACCGGGAGAGCAGAGAGGAAAACCTGTACGCGTGAAGTTTAGCGTACCGGTTAGATTCAGGTTACAACAATAATCATCCAAGAAAAGACTCCGTAAAAAGGCTGCTGAAAAAAACGCAGCCTTTTTTGCGTAATAACAAAATATCATGTTATCAGTTGAACAAGTTTTAGAAAGAGTCAAATCGGAAATCGATAAAATGGACTTTGACATGTCCCCTCGCTGCCTGTTCGAACCAATCAAATACATACTTGCGCTGGGAGGAAAACGCATACGTCCGTCAATGACTATTATCGCATGCAACATATATAACGGCAACATTGAAGAAGCAATAAAACCGGCGCTGGGCATGGAAGTTTTTCATAATTTCACACTTCTTCACGACGACCTGATGGATCAGGCGGACAAGAGGCGAAACAAACCAACCGTACATAAAAAATGGAACACAAACACAGCAATCCTGTCCGGAGATGCAATGGTCATTGCCGCATATCAGCTTATAGGCGAAACTTCCGAATCACATCTGAGTAAAATACTGAATTTATTTTCGCAAACCGCGCTTGAAATATGTTGCGGCCAGCAATATGACATGGATTTTGAAAGACGCAATGATGTTGCACAAGATGAATACATAGAGATGATCCGGCTTAAAACTGCCGTGCTCATGGCCTGTTGCCTCAAGACCGGCGCAATAATAGGAGGAGCGCCCGAAAGCGACGCCGAATATTTGTATAACTTCGGGATAAATATAGGATTGGCATTCCAGCTTCAGGACGATCTGCTGGACGTCTACGGAAATACTGAAACTTTCGGCAAAAATATAGGAGGAGACATACTTTGCAACAAAAAAACATTCCTCCTCATAAATGCGGTCAACCATGCCAACAAAGAACAAAAAGACAAAATAGAATATTTTAAAAATCCGTTAAATACGTTCACTCCGGAAGAGAAAATAAAAGCCTATACGGAGATATATAATCAGCTGAAAATAAAAGACATAACACAAGTAAGAATAAATAATCTATATGAACATGCAATGAACGAACTTAGCAAACTTACTGCAAGTACGGCGTCTTTATCCGAATTGAAAAGATTCTGCAACATGTTAATGCAAAGAGAATCCTGAACTATAACTATGATCAATGAATATAATTGATACGCATACGCATATTTATTCAAAAGAATTTGACAAAGACCGTTCAGAGATCATACGCTTATCCAAAACAGTCGGTATCAGATCCGTATTATTACCTAACGAAGACTCCGGAAGTATTGACGCAATAAACAGACTATGCGACAAAGAGCCTGAGTTTGCATATCCCATGATGGGTTTACATCCGACAAGCGTCAATGAAGACTATCTAAAAGAAATAAGAATAATCGAATCTGCATTGGCCAAAAGGAAATATTATGCCATCGGTGAAATCGGCATAGACTTGTACCGGGACAAACGTTTTTTAAAAGAACAAAAAACAATATTCGAAGAGCAATTGCATTGGAGCGTAGACATGCAGCTTCCTGTAGCGATCCACATGCGCGATTCTTTTAACGAAGTGATGGAATGTATACATCATGTAGGGGCGAATCGGCTGAAAGGAGTTTTTCATTGCTTCGGCGGAACAACCGAAGAATGGAAAGAAATATCAAAACTTTCGTCTTTTTATGTTGGAATAGGCGGTATAATCACATTCAAGAATAATATATTGCAGGATACGATAAAACAGATCCCCTTAGAGAGAATCGTTTTGGAAACAGATGCGCCTTACCTTGCGCCGGCGCCTTACCGCGGCAAGCGCAATGAGCCGGAATACATTTTGAAAACGGCCAAAAAGGTCGCTGAATATTACGAAATGACAACTGAAGAAATTGCTATGTCGACTTATCAAAATGCTTTAAATTTGTTTAACATTCCGATAAATAACATTGACATTGAGGCATTTTAATATGATTAAATATGATCCTTTAACAAAAAAATAATTTTCCCTGATGAAATTTCTCGGCGAAATTATTTGTATGTTATAAATTTTTCGTACTTTGCACTCGTTTTTAAAGAGGGGAAACATTTGTTAATAGAGGAGAGATGCTCGAGCGGTTGAAGAGGCACGCCTGGAAAGCGTGTATACGCCAAAAGCGTATCGCGGGTTCGAATCCCGCTTTCTCCGCAAAAAGACAACGATTATACATGAATTACATTAATTTTATAATTTAACAACAATACATGAGATTACTAATTTAAATTAACACACAATGAAAAAAGTTTTTACAAAAGCATTCTTGGGATTATGTGCCCTCGGAACTTCAGCAGTAGCATTTGCTCAGGACGCAGCAGCGCCGGTAACAGAGCAAAGTTTTCACCAGGCGCTTAAAATTAAATTTATCGAAGGTAGCGCGGACTTCATGAGTCTGATCGCTATTGCTTTGATTCTAGGCTTGGCGTTTGTTTTGGAACGTATTATCTATCTTAACCTTGCCGATACCAATGCAGACAAGTTATTGAAAGGTATAGAATCGGCGCTTGATAAGGGCGATGTAGAAGCTGCAAAAGCAATTGCACGCGACACAAGAGGTCCTATCGCATCTATTGCTTATCAGGGATTGATGAGAATCGATCAGGGTATCGACGTAGTTGAAAAATCAATCGTTTCATATGGAGGCGTACAGGGGGGGTTGTTAGAAAAAAACTTGTCCTGGATTACTTTATTTATTGCGATGGCGCCATCATTGGGATTCTTGGGAACAGTTGTAGGTATGATCATGTCGTTCGATAAAATTGAACAGGTTGGCGATATTAGCCCTACAGTCGTAGCAGGAGGTATGAAAGTAGCTTTGATCACAACCGTGGGAGGTTTGGTTGTAGCGCTTATCCTTCAGGTATTTTATAACTATTTGTTAAGTAAACTGGAAGCCATCCTGAATAAGATGGAAGACGCTTCTATTACATTGCTTGACCTGGTTATAAAATACGATGTAAAATATAAAAAATAGGAAATTATGGCTGTAACTAAAATAAGGAAATTATCAAGTTGGACATTGCTGATAGTCGCAATCATAAGCCTTGCACTGTTCGCATTGTTCTTCTTCGGAGGAGAAGACGCTCCGGTAGGCGCGGATCAATTCAAAAATCCGACTTATACAGGCGAAGTGCTTATCTGGTCCTATATCCTATTGGCGGTATGTGCAATAAGCATGATTCTGTTTGGAGTAATACAGTTTGCAAATAAATTCAAAACAAACCCCAAAGGGGCATTAATATCTTTGGCCGTTTTTGTCTGTTTTGCAATCCTGCTTGTCATCGCTTACTCTATCGGGAATGGAACTCCATTAAGCGGAATAAATGCGGATTCTCAGAAATATAATGTAAGCAACTGGCTGAAAGTAACAGATATGTGGCTATATACTATGTACATAATATTAGGATTGTCGGTTTGCGCAATTCTTTGGAGTTCTGTAAAAAAAATCGTGAACAAATAATCATTAAAACAGGAAAGAATGAGTAAGAAAAAGAAAAAAGTTCCCGGAATTAACGGTTCTTCTTCTGCAGATATTGCCTTCATGCTACTCTTGTTTTTCCTTTTGACGACGTCAATGGATACGGACCAGGGGCTTCCACGCCTTTTGCCCCGTCCACCCGAAAATAAAGAAAAACCGGATGACATTGAAGTTAATAAAAGGAACTTACTGACTGTAATGGTTAGCTCCGATAACCGTATTATGTGTAGCGGAGAAGAAGTTTCATTAGCACAATTAAAAGAGAAAGCAAAGGAATTTATTGATAATCCGGCAAATTCGGAGAGTCTTCCGGAAAAGAAAGCTGTAGATCTTCCGTTTTTCGGAACACAAATGATTACGGATGGTCATCTTATATCATTGCAATGTGACCGCGGCACAAAATACCAGACATACATTGATGTACAAAATGAACTGGCTGCAGCATACAATGAACTTCGTGAAGTGATATCAAAGAAACAATTCGGCATTAAGTTCAGCGAGTTGGGAGAGGAAGAAAGAAAAGCCGTAGTGAAGTATTATCCGCAGAGAATATCGGAGGCCGAGCCTCAGACTTATGGCGATAAAACAAAAAAGAAATAGTAAGTATGGGAAAATTCAGTAAAGCGGGCGGACGTGAAATGCCCGAATTAAATACGTCATCGTTACCTGACTTGGTATTTGCTATTTTGTTCTTTTTCATGATGGTTACATCCATGCGTGAAGTGACGCTGAAAATACAGTTTCGCTCCCCACAGGCGACAGAACTCCAGAAATTGGAGAAAAAGTCTTTGGTTACATTTATTTATGTAGGAAAGCCCAATACTCCGGAATTAATCACCAAAATGGGAAATGAAACCCGTATTCAGCTGAATGATCAGATTGCCGAAATATCAGAAGTAGGAGCCTATATCGGTCAGGAAAAAGCGAGTATGAAAGAAGAAGACCAGCCGTTCATGACAACATCCATCAAAGGAGACTACGAAACCAATATGGGTATTATCACAGACTTAAAGCAGGCGCTTCGTGAAGCATATGCACTAAAAATCAGTTATTCGGCCAAGCCAAGGGCTAAACAACAATAAAGCTGATTTAAAAATTGAAAGAAGAGGGTATGTTAAAAAAAACATACTCTCTTTTTGTTTATTGCATGTATGTTGAACCTGCAACTTTTTCCACTTTCTGATAATATTTCCGTATTTGGTATCGACAACTACTTAATCCAACTTGTCATTTTTACCCCTTCGGAAAGCCCAAAAACGGCAAAAATAAGGGGACTACAAGATTATATTATACTAATATACAGATACTTATGGCTTTATTTGCCGGAAAAAGTCGTCCGTAGTCTCAGGGTGAATATGATAGAGAAAGGCTAAAAATGAGAAACAGATATGTAAAGTGACTGATAAAAGTGTACCTTTGTGACGAAATCTCATTTGTAAAAATGCAGTAAACACTAAAAAGACGTTCGGAAAAATGTACAGAAGCAGTATTAAACAATTAATTAAGTGGAAATTAGATAAAAACAAAAAACCACTCGTGGTTTTGGGTGCAAGGCAAGTTGGCAAAACCTGGCTTATTCAAGAGTTCGGCAAGAAGGAATACAGGCAAATGGCATATATCAATTTTGAGCGTGCCGATGAATTACGCAACACATTTTTGCCCGACCTCAATCCTAAACGGCTGATTACTGAATTTGAACTGTATTCAAATCTTCACATTACGCCCGAAGATACATTAATTGTTTTAGACGAAATACAAACGGCCCCTCGCAGCATTACTGCGTTGAAATACTTTTGCGAAGAAGCGAATAAGTATCAAATTGTGGCCGCCTGTTCGCTTTTGGGCATAAACATTCACCCCGACGAATCGTTTCCTGTGGGAAAAGTTGATATTCTAAGGCTTCGCCCGATGTCATTCTACGAATTTTTACTCGCAATGGGGGAAACCGGTTTAGCTCGTATTCTCGACGAAAAACGTTGGGATTCGCTACTCTCTTTCACCGAAAAATTCAAGGAATTTCTAAAATACTACCTATATGTTGGAGGAATGCCCGAAGCCGTTGCCGCTTTTGCCGAAGGCCGCGACTGGAAAAAGGTGAGAACTATACAGGATAAAATTTTGACAAGCTATCGTAATGATTTTTCAAAACACGCACCCAAGGATATTCTGCCGCGAATAAATATGGTTTGGGACAGTATTCCCGCTCAACTTTCAAAAGACAATAAAAAATTTATTTACGGAGTTATAAAAGACGGCGCAAGAGCAAAAGATTTTGAAATGGCTATTCAGTGGCTTACCGACGCAGGTTTGCTGCACAAAGTTTATAATCTTTCAAAACCCGGGTTACCTCTCATTGCCTATCAAAAGCAGTCGGATTTCAAGTTGTATCACAACGATGTCGGATTACTCGGTGCAATGTCTAAGATGAAAGCCAGAACAATCATAAACGGTAATACTCTATTTGTCGAATTTAAGGGTGCATTAACAGAGCAATTTGTATTCCAAGAACTTAATTTGCTTGAAGATTTTCCGATTTACTATTTTTCGCCCGACTCCCATTTGGAAATAGATTTTGTTATTCAAAACGAAGATGACGAAATTATCCCCATTGAAGTAAAGGCCGAAGAAAATCTACAAGCAAAGAGTTTAAAAACTTATTCTACTAAATACAATCCCCCAAACGCCATACGCACTTCACTTTCTAATTATCGCAAAGAGAGTTGGATGACTAACGTCCCGCTGTATATTGTGGGAAATTATTTATACGCAAATGTAAAAGAAAAGTTATGACGTTCAAAAATAAATACTACCTTTGCAAAAAATAATATTATCGATATTTTACGTACGTAATACGCCGACAAAACGATATTTTATCTATGTAATATGTGATTTACTGTTTATGCAAAGATTTTTTGAAAATAAATTAACGGAATGGCTAAATGCTCCCAATGCGCTTCCACTGATACTTGTCGGAGCAAGGCAAATTGGCAAAACTTATCTGTTGCGGCAGTTTTGCGAAAATAATTTTGAGCAAACGATTTATCTTAATTTTGCCGAAACGCCCGACTACAAAACGTTTTTCACGCCTTCGCTCAATGCAGACGATATTGTTTTACGAATGGAATTGTTTTTCAACCAAAAAATCAATATAGGAAAAACGGTTTTCTTTTTCGACGAAATTCAGGATTGCGAACAGGCAATTGCTTCGCTGAAATATTTCGCCGAATCGCCGAAAACATTCCGAATTGTAAGCGCCGGCAGTTTGTTGAGCGTAAAAATCAACCGGATGACAGCCTCTTTTCCGGTAGGTAAAGTGCAGATAGAATACCTTTATCCAATGGATTTCGAAGAATTTCTTTGGGCTTTGGACGAAAAAATGCTTGCCGATGCTATCCGCTCTCATTTTGCCGATAACGACCCGCTACCGCCTATCGTTCACAATAAGGCGCTGGAGTTGTATCGCACTTATCTTTGCATCGGGGGTATGCCCGCAACCATATTGCAGTTTGTCGAAAATGAAAAGGATATTTTAAGTTTCAACCGTCAAATTCCGACGGATATCGTTACCGGATATTTGGCTGATATGACGAAATATGCGGATGGAACAAGCGCCGTAAAAATTCACAAGGTCTATCGCAGTATTCCCGTACAATTGGCTAAAGAATATTCAAGATTTATGTACAAGGCAGTGGAAAACGGTGGAAATAATGAGAAATTCGGCACGTCTATCGAATGGCTGATTCAAGCGAATATGGCTTTACGATGTGAAAAAATCGAATCGCCGCAATCACCTCTAACAGCTTATGGTTCAGAGAATATTTTCAAACTCTACTTTTCGGATGTGGGTCTGTTAACTTCGCTGTCGAAAATGAACTTCAGAGATATTTTGCAAAATAACGCTTCGATATATCGCGGTTTCCTGACTGAAAATTTTGTGGCGCAAACTTTTAATACACACAAACATAATCTTTATTACTGGAGTTCAAAACATCTGGCGGAAATAGATTTTGTCTTGGACTTGAACGAGGGAATTATTCCTGTCGAAGTAAAAGCTGCCGAAAATGTGCGCTCTAAAAGTTTGAACGTTTATATCGAAAAATATAAACCGGCGTATGCCATCCGTATCTCAGCCAAAAATTTCGGCTTTGAAAATAATATAAAATCAGCGCCGCTGTATGCTGCGCATTGTGTCGAATGATTCGGTACGTGAATCTTTTATCGGTATTTTTCAAATTCAAACGAATAAAGTGTTTTCCAACAACAACGCCAGTCCCGATGCAGTTTGTGTCGACTTGGCCATTGATGATAGCGTAAAGCAGATTGCGGATACCGGACGATTAAACAAAATTTCCCCCCTGCGCATCCAATATACATGCAAATATGCTATCTTTGCGCACGTCAAGACCACGACATCTGTCCATAAACTTACATTTTAATTGTTTGACAATTATTTAAATAATAAAACTACCAAGATAACAATTGTACTTCGAGTACGGAAGTAAGCGCGACAGGATGGTTTTGATTTTTATTTCATGCGCTTGGAAAAACCGAGTTTTTCATGTAAATTTGATGTTGTAACACAAAAGAAATACAAAATATGGCACAATTTGAATTGGATGATTTGGACAGAAAGATTCTGAACTTAATAGTAGACGACGCACGCAAACCGTTTCTCGAAGTGGCCCGGGAATGCAATGTATCGGGCGCTGCAATTCATCAACGTATACAAAAGCTGACAAATGCCGGAGTGATAAAAGGTTCTGAGTTTATATTTGACAGTGAAAAGATCGGGTATGAGACTTGTGCATATATGGGGATATACCTCAAAAATCCGGAACAATTCACGGTGGTAACAGAAGGATTAATGAAAATCCCGGAAGTTGTCGAATGTCATTATACGACAGGACAATATGATCTGTTTATAAAAATATATGCCAAAAACAATCAACATTTACTAAATATTATCCATAACAAACTTCAGCCTTTGGGTCTATCACGCACCGAAACGCTGATATCATTCAAGGAAACATTCAAAAAACATCTTCCGATAAGCGAGTAAGTTCAATAATATCATGGGGGGGTCTCGCTACAGCTACAGGAACGGATATTCAGGGCGCTACTACAGGAGAAAAACAAAAGGTATCCGGCTCAATGATCCGAACACCTTTTATCTATAAGGTTCAAAAAACTTATATTTATTCAGCCTTAGGCTCTTCTGCCGATTCTTCCGTCGGTGTTTCCGCTACCTCATCAGTCTTGACCTCTTCTACAGATTCTTCCGTCGGAGTTTCTTCCACTATCTCCTCAGCCTTGATCACATCAGCCTTGACTACCTCCTCAGTCTTGGTCTCTTCTACCGTTTTTACCTCCTCTGCAACTTTTGTTTGTTCGGCAGTCTGAGCTTTTGCTTCCGCAGATTTCTTACTGCGTGAACGACGAGTCTTACTTGCGGCTTTCTTCGTCTCCTTCAACATATTTTCATTGAAGTCGACAAGCTCAATAAAACACATGGCGGCGTTATCCCCCAAACGATTACCGGTTTTGATAATACGGGTATACCCGCCCGGACGATCGCCTACTTTTTGCGAAACTACGGCGAATAATTCCGTAACGGCAATCTTATCCTGTAAAAAAGAAAATACGATACGACGTGAATGAGTAGTATCTTCTTTTGACTTTGTAACCAGCGGTTCTACATATTTACGCAGAGCTTTCGCTTTCGCTGTCGTCGTAAAAATACGCTTATGTTTAATCAATGATGATGCCATATTTGAAAGCATCGCCTGACGATGCGAGCTTGTACGACCTAAATGATTTATTTTCTTATTGTGTCTCATCGTTACTCTTTATCTAATTTATATCTTGAAATATCCATGCCAAATGACAAATGTAATCCTTCCAGCAACTCATCTAATTCTGTGAGTGATTTCTTACCGAAGTTACGGAACTTCAACAAGTCATTTTTATTATAATGAACAAGTTCGCCTAATGTTTCGACGTCCGCCGCTTTTAAACAATTCAGAGCGCGAACCGAAAGATCCATATCCGAAAGCTTTGTCTTAAGCAATTGACGCATGTGAAGTATTTCTTCATCAAATTCTTCGTTACTATCAGTATCGACAGTCTCCATCGCAATCTTCTCATCAGAAAAAAGCATAAAATGATGAATCAGTATTTTAGCCGCTTCTTTCAGAGCCTCTTTAGGATGTATGGAACCATCCGTTGAGATCTCAATAATTAATCTCTCATAATCCGTTTTTTGTTCCACACGATAATTTTCAACCGTATATTTCACATTACGAATAGGAGTATAAATAGAGTCTATGGATATTACATGTACATCCGGTGATTGTAGATGTTCATCTGCCGGCACATAGCCACGCCCTTTGTTGATTGTCAGTTCAATTTGAAATGACGCGCTAGGGTCCAGATGGCATATTTCCAGGCCCGGATTGAGTACTTCAAATGCGCTTGTCAGTTGTCTGCCAATATCTCCCGCTTTAAATACTTCCTTCTTCGCAACAGAAACAGTAACTTTCACTTCATCGCTATCCTCGCCTTCATGTTTGAAACGCACCTGTTTCAAATTAAGGATGATATTTGTCACGTCTTCGAGAACGCCCGGTATGGTTGCAAATTCATGTTCTACTCCTTCTATTTTCACCGATGAGATAGCATAACCTTCCAACGATGACAATAGAATACGACGCAAAGCATTACCGATCGTAATACCGTAGCCGGGTTCTAATGGACGAAATTCAAATTTCCCGAAAAATGCGTCCGCTTCTAACATTAATACCTTATCGGGTTTTTGGAATGCTAATATCGCCATAATCTGTTATTTAGAATACAACTCTACAATCAATTGTTCTTTGATGCTCTCCGGAATATCCGCTCTTTCCGGAAGATGAAGAAGCTTACCGCACATAGACGACTGTTCCCATTCTATCCACGGATATTTGCTGTGATTAAAGCCGGAAAGCGCATTTGCTATCACTTCCAAAGATTTGGAGCGTTCGCGTACTCCAACCAACTGACCCGGTTTTACGGAATAAGAAGGAATGTTAACTACGCGGCCGTCAACGGTGATATGACGGTGCGAGACCAATTGACGGGCAGCATCGCGTGTCGGCGCTAAACCAAGACGAAATACCACATTATCCAGACGACTTTCCAACAATTGCAACAGCACCTCGCCGGTAATTCCTTTAGAACGTGACGCCTTTTCAAACATGTTTCTAAACTGTTTTTCCAATACGCCATAAGTGTACTTTGCTTTTTGTTTTTCGCGCAATTGCATTCCATATTCGGATGTTTTGCGGCGACGGTTGGCGCCATGCTGTCCCGGCGGATAATTCTTCTTCGACAATACTTTATCCGGACCATATATGGCTTCACCAAATTTACGAGCAATTTTTGTTTTTGGACCTATATATCTTGCCATTTTATTTATGTTTTAAATTTTATGTAAACTCCGGGCCGTGCAGCCGCGATTGCGAGAGGATGAATACAATCTATTTACACTTCCGGAATTCGCCATTTATGAATTAATCAGACTCTTCTTCTTTTAGGCGGACGACATCCGTTATGAGGAAGCGGCGTCACATCTACAATCTCAGTAACTTCTATACCGGCGCTGTGAATCGTACGTATAGCAGATTCGCGCCCGTTACCTGGTCCTTTAATATAAACTTTCACCTTACGGAGTCCCAGATCAAATGCTACTTTAGCGCAGTTCTGAGCTGCCATCTGAGCGGCATAAGGAGTATTCTTTTTAGAGCTGCGGAAACCCATTTTTCCGGCTGACGACCAACTTATCACCTGTCCGTCACTGTTTGTAAGCGATATGATGATATTATTAAACGACGAATGTATATGAGCTTCGCCTAACGCATCTACTTTTACTTTTCTTTTCTTCGCTGCGACTGTTTTCTTTGCCATAACTCAATTATTATTTTGTAGCTTTTTTCTTGTTAGCAACTGTTTTCTTCTTTCCACGACGTGTACGTGCATTGTTCTTTGTGCTTTGTCCTCTCACCGGAAGTCCGATACGATGACGTACCCCGCGATAACAACCAATATCCATCAAACGCTTAATGTTCAATTGTATCTCCGAGCGAAGGTCTCCTTCTACTTTGTATTCCGTGCCAATAATCTCGCGGATTTTGGCTGCCTGGTCATCTGTCCAGTCTTTCACTTTGATATCTCTGTCAATACCAGCTTTTTCTAAAATTGAATTTGACGCGCTACGACCTATTCCGTAGATATAGGTTAAGGCAATTTCTCCTCTCTTTTCCTGCGGCAAATCTACTCCGACTATTCTTATCGCCATAGTATATTTATTATTTATTTATAACTCTCAATAAACGCTTACCCCTGACGTAGTTTGTACTTAGGGTTTTTCTTATTAATTAAATACAAACGTCCTTTTCTCCTGACAATCTTACACTCAGGAGTACGTTTCTTCAAAGATGCTCTTACTTTCATATTTCCTGTTTTTTTTTAATTATTACCTTATTTATATCTGAACGCAATACGACCTTTCGTCAAATCATACGGAGACATCTCTACACGCACTTTATCTCCAGGTAAGATTTTAATGTAATGCATTCGCATTTTTCCCGAAATATGCGCCGTTATTTCATGTCCGTTTTCTAACTCGACGCGAAACATCGCATTTGATAATGCTTCGACGATCAGTCCGTCCTGTTCTATTGCCGCCTGTTTAGCCATATAATTAAAAATCCTTTCCTACAATTTCCTCTAAATAATCGAACGATGACAGTATCTGCGGTCCTTCCGGTCTTATTGCAATACAATGTTCAAAATGCGCCGAATATTGATGATCTTTTGTTCGTACAGTCCAGCCATCCCGTTCAAAAACCACATGCCATGTACCCATATTAATCATCGGTTCAATACAAATACACATTCCGCTTTTAAGCAATGGTCCGCATCCTCTTCTCCCGTAATTAGGAACATCCGGATCTTCATGCATCTTCTGCCCAATACCATGTCCTACCAGTTCCCGGACAACCGAGTACCCTCTTGACTCGCAATATGTTTGAACAGCGTTGCTGATATCGCCTACGCGACGGCCAACAAGCGCCTCGCGAATACCCTCATAAAGAGCGGTTTTTGTTGTACGCAACAACAATTTCGTTTCCTCCGAAACCTCGCCTGCGCTAAACGTATAGGCAGAATCGCCAACAAAACCATTCAATAAGGTCCCACAGTCAACCGAAATGATATCGCCATCTCTCAAAATGGCTTTATCCGATGGAATACCATGGACAACATTCTCATTCACTGATACGCAAATGGAATTTGGAAATCCCCCATATCCCAGAAATGCCGGTACCGCGCCGTGATCACGTATAAATGTTTCGGCTATCCGATCCAGTTGAAGAGTGGAAACTCCCGGTTTTATATGCCTGGCAAGTTCTCCCAAGGTTTTCCCTACAAGCTGATTTGCTTCACGCATCAACTCTATCTCTTCATCTGTCTTCAGATATATCATATTTATTAATATGCGGCAACTGCGCCTGTACGTCCTTTGATTCTTCCGGATTTCAATAATCCATCATAATGACGCATTAACAAATGGCTCTCCACCTGTTGTAAAGTATCAAGTACCACGCCTACCAAAATAAGCAGCGATGTTCCGCCAAAGAATTGCGCAAATCCCATACTAACTCCGGCCAACTGTGCAAACGCAGGCATTACGGCAATAATAGCGAGGAAAAATGCCCCCGGCAATGTAATTCTGTCCATAATTGCATCAAGATATTCCTTTGTCGCTTTTCCCGGTTTAATACCCGGGATAAATCCATTATTACGCTTCAGGTCGTCTGCCATCTGTGTCGGATTAATTGTTATTGCAGTATAGAAATACGTAAATGCTATAATCAAAGCGGCAAACACAAAATTATACCAAAAACCGGTATTATTCATAAACGCCTGCCAGAAAGATCCTACTTCCCCTCCTTTAAACATCCCCACGACATTAACGGGAATAAACATAATAGCCTGTGCAAAGATAATGGGCATTACATTGGCTGCATTAACTTTCAGAGGAATGTACTGGCGTGCGCCGCCATACTGTTTGTTTCCGACGATACGTTTTGCATACTGTACGGGAACTTTACGCGTTCCCTGAACAAGCAATATAGCCCCCGCGATAACGAGTAAAAGGAACAACATCTCCAAAAGAAACATAACCAGTCCTCCGGCTTGTTCATTCATTCTTGAAGTAAATTCTTCCACAATGGCCCGCGGCAAACGATTGATAATACCAATCATGATTATAAATGAAATACCGTTACCAATACCCTTATCTGTTATACGCTCGCCCAACCAAAGTACAAACATACTACCTGCAGCCATTATGATTATGGATGAAACCTTAAACCACAACCCTGCCGGAAGCGTCGCTCCGATTTGTCTCATCTGCATATCCAGGTTTGTCAGATAGGCAAAACCCTGCATAACGAGAATAGCAACTGTCAAGTAACGTGTCATCTGATTGATTTTCCTGCGTCCGCTTTCGCCTTCGCGTTGCATCTTCTGAAATGAAGGGACAACGATAGCCGCCAACTGCATCACGATAGAGGCGGATATATAAGGCATGATTCCCAAGGCAAAGATTGAAGCGTTGGAAAATGCTCCTCCGGAGAACATATCCAAAAGAGCCATCAGGCCGCCACGGGTCTGGTTTGCCAGACCTGTCAGATCCTTCGGATCGACGCCCGGTATAACCACATAGGTTCCGAACAGGTAAACGGCAACATATCCCATTGTTATAAGGATACGTTTTCTAAGATCCTCAATCTTCCATATATTCTTTATTGTATCGACTACTCTCATAATTTCTTAGAGTTTTTTTGCTGTTCCACCTGCTGCAGCGATTGCAACTTCTGCCGTCTTAGAAAAAGCATGGGCTTGAACGTCAACCTTCGCTTTCAATTCTCCTTTTGCCAGAATTTTAACAAGCTGCGAAGAAGAAATAAAACCTGCTTCAATCAATTCTTTCACGCCAATGCTTGACAGATTCTTTTCTTCTGCCATTTTCTGCAAGGTCGAAAGATTGATTGCTTTATACTCTACACGGTTAATATTTTTGAAGCCAAACTTTGGCAAACGGCGCTGCAACGGCATCTGACCTCCTTCGAAACCTATCTTGTTCTTGTAGCCGGAACGTGCTTTCGCGCCCTTATGACCTCTTGTTGAGGTGCCGCCTAATCCGGAACCCGGTCCGCGACCGATTCTTTTGCGGGTTTTAGTAGCGCCTGTCGCGGGTTTTAAGTTTGATAAATTCATATCTTTTTATTTTTTTTTACGCGTAACTAATTATTTTTCTACCGAAACCAAATGTTTCACTTTCCTCACCATGCCTTCTATCGACGGCGTACATTCATGTTCTACCGTCTTGTGCATTTTAGTCAATCCCAGCGCATCCAACGTTCTCTTCTGGTCTTTTGGGCTGCCGATACGGCTTTTTATCTGTGTAATTTTTATTTTTGCCATCATTCGTTTCCTCCTATTAACCTTTAAATACTTTCTCTAATGATACGCCTCTGTTTTGAGCGACCATGTACGGACTTCTCATTTCGTTCAACGCTGCGAAAGTAGCCTTCACCAGGTTATGAGGATTCGACGAACCTTTCGATTTCGCAAGCACGTCTTTCACGCCCACGCTCTCCAATACGGCGCGCATTGCGCCGCCGGCTTTTACTCCCGTACCTGCCGACGCCGGACGAAGTAAAACTTCGGCTCCGCCGAATTTTGCAATTTGTTCATGGGGAATTGTTCCTTTATGAATAGGAATCTTAACCAGATTCTTTTTAGCGGCTTCTACTCCTTTTTCAATGGCGGTCGTCACCTCGCCCGCTTTTCCCAGTCCCCAGCCGATCACGCCATCTTCATTACCGATAACTACAATTGCTGCGAACGTAAAAGTGCGTCCCCCTTTCGTAACCTTTGTAACACGGTTGATTGCTACTAATTTATCTTTTAATTCTAAATCGTTTGTAGATTTAACTCTGTTATTTATTGCCATTGTCGTTAAAATTTAAGTCCGCCGTTACGTGCGGCGTCAGCCAATTCTTTAATTCTCCCATGATACAAATAGCCGTTACGATCAAAGACAACCGCCTGTACGCCGGCTGCCTGCGCGTTCTTAGCTATTAATTCTCCGACTTTTGCAGCTATTTCTTTTTTAGGCGCTTTGTCGGCTATTTTTAATGATGAAGCAGCGGCAATCGTCTTACCTTCCACATCGTTAATTACTTGTGCATAGATCTGCTTGTTGCTCCTGAAAACAGTCAGACGCGGACGTTCTGCCGTTCCGGAGATTTTACCCCGAATGCTTTTTTTAATCTTTAATCTTCTTAACTCTTTCGTTACCATAATATATCTTTTTACGAGGCCTTATTACTTAGCCGCAGATTTTCCTGATTTTCTTCTTATCGCTTCACCCACAAACTTGATACCTTTCCCTTTATAAGGCTCAGGCATACGGAACGAGCGGATTTTTGAACAAACTTGACCAAGCAACTGCTTATCTGCCGATTCAAGAATAATCAACGGGTTTTTATTACGCTCCGACTTCGTTTCAAGCGCTATTTCCTCAGGTAACTCAAGGTATATATTATGAGTAAAACCAAGAGAAAGCTCCAGTAGTCGTCCTGTATTCGATGCGCGATAGCCGACGCCCACAAGTTCGAGTTCTTTTTTGTAGCCTTCGGAAACTCCGATTACCATATTATTTATCAATGAACGATAAAGTCCGTGAAGAGCGCGATGATTTCTCTCATCCGATGGTCTTTCTACAGACAACACGCCATTATCAATATTCACTTTCATATCCGGATGGACGCGCTGCGATAGCTCGCCTTTCGCTCCTTTCACTGTCACAACCCCGTCTTTTTGAGTTACTGTAACTCCCGACGGTATCTGTACGGGTAATTTTCCAATTCTTGACATTCTACTTTCCTCCTCGCATTAATAGACAAAACATAATACTTCGCCGCCAATCTTCAGATCGCGCGCTTCCTTATCAGTCATCACGCCTTTTGAAGTAGAAAGAATAGCAATACCCAACCCGTTTAATACACGGGGAATTTCTCTGTATCCCGTATATTGACGCAAACCTGGAGTAGAAACTCGTTGAAGTTTCTTGATCGCGTTCACTTTATTCACCGGGTCATACTTCAAAGCTACTTTGATTGTGCCTTGAGGACCCTCGTCTACAAACTTAAAATTAAGAATGTAACCTTTGTCAAAAAGGATCTTAGTGATCTCTTTTTTTAAATTAGACGCCGGCGCTTCTACGACTCTGTGCTGCGCCTTGATTGCATTACGCAATCTCGTTAAATAATCTGCAATAGGATCTGTCATTTTTTTACTATTAAATTGATCCCGACTTCGGGACAATATTTAATTAAACATTATTTTAATCTTACCAGCTGGCTTTCTTTACGCCGGGAATCAAACCATGCGAAGCCATTTCGCGGAACTGTATACGTGAAATTCCAAACTGGCGCATATATCCTTTCGGACGACCGGTTATTTTGCAGCGGTTATGCAAACGAACAGGCGAAGCATTCTTGGGCAAAGATTGTAATTCTTCATATTTGCCTTCAGCTTTCAACTGCGCTCTTTTTGCGGCGTATTTCACTACTAATTTGGCTCTTTTTACTTCACGAGCCTTCATTGATTCTTTTGCCATATTTTAATTCTTTTTTACGTTCTTAAAGGGCAAACCAAACTCTCTCAGCAAAGCAAAACCCTCTTCATCTGTTTTTGCAGACGTCACAAAGGTAATATTCATTCCCAATATTTTAACAATATTATCAATATTTATTTCAGGAAAGATGATTTGCTCCTGAATACCGAGCGTATAATTACCACGTCCGTCAAGCTTGCTTTCAATACCTTTGAAGTCGCGAATACGAGGAAGAGCTACGCGAACAAGGCGTTCCAGAAATTCATACATTCTCTCGTGACGCAATGTCACCATCACTCCGATAGGCATCTTACGGCGCAGCTTGAAGTTTGAAATATCTTTCTTTGAGTAAGTAGCAACAGCCTTTTGTCCGGTAATAATAGTCAACTCGTCAATCGCCACATCAATAATTTTCTTGTCGGCTGTAGCTATTCCCAGTCCTTGATTTATCACAATCTTCTCCAAGACGGGCGCTTGCATCACCGATTTGTAGTTGAATTCATTCTTCAGGGCGGGAACAATGCGTTCCTTATAATCCTGTTTCATTGTAGCTATACTCATGAGTTCAGTTCCTCCCCAGATCTTTTAGCATAACGTACCATCTTACCGCTCTTTTCATCTTTCTCACGTTTAACGCGCGTAGGTTTTCCTGATTTCGGGTCAACCGGATTCAGGTTTGAGATGTGAATGGAAGCCTCTATTGTCTCTCTTCCGCCCTGCGGATTTTTCGCGTTCGGCTTCGCGTGTTTCGTTACCATATTAACGCCTTCGACAACGGCGCGCTTCTTCTCTACGAATACTTTCAGTACGCGTCCGGTCTTGCCTCTGTCTTCGCCGGCGTTTACATAAACGATATCGCCTTTTTTTATGTGTAATTTACTCATCACAATAATTATTTACAAATTAAAGCACCTCAGGCGCTAATGATACTATTTTCATATTCGTTGCACGAAGTTCACGGGCAACCGGACCAAATATACGGCTACCACGGATCTCGCCTGCCTGATTCAACAGTACGCACGCATTATCGTCAAAACGAATATAAGAGCCGTCCTGACGGCGTATTTCTTTTTTCGTGCGAACGATAACGGCTTTTGATACCGTACCCTTTTTCAATTCGCTCGCCGGGATCACGTTTTTAACCGAAACTACGATAATATCGCCAACGGAAGCATAACGTCTGCGAGTTCCTCCCAATACGCGAATACACAACGCTTCTTTTGCCCCGCTGTTATCCGCAACTACCAATCTTGATTCTTGTTGTATCATTTTACTTAGCCCTTTCGATTATTTGAACCAAACGCCATTTCTTCGTTTTACTCAATGGACGTGTTTCCATAATTTTCACCGTGTCGCCGACGTTACAATCATTTTTCTCATCGTGAGCATGATATTTTTTTGTCTTATTGACGAACTTACCGTAAATAGGATGTTTTTCTTTCCATTTCACAGCAACCACGATGCTTTTATCCATCTTGTTGCTTAGGACGACACCTGTTCTTTCTTTTCTTAAATTTCTCGTTTCCATCAGGCTCATTAATTATTTGTTTGTTTTTCTCTTTGCCGCAGCTCCGTTTTCAGGCGGGCGACTGTTCTGCGTAATTGTTTGATTTTTGCAGGACTATCCAATGGCGAGATACTGTGGTTGATCTTCATCTGATCCAGCGAAGCCGCTTCTGCATCCGCTCTTTCTTTCAATTCTTTGGTACTAAGACCTTTTACTTCTGCATTTTTCATAACTCTTACGCATTTTCATTTTTAATGTCATAATCGCGGCGTACCACAAATTTTGTCGTAACAGGAAGCTTCTGTGCAGCAAGGCGCAGCGCTTCTTTTGCAATTTCAAAAGATACTCCTTCAATCTCAAATATCATACGACCCGGCGTTACCGGAGCGACAAAGCCTTCCGGATCTCCCTTACCTTTACCCATACGCACATCGGCCGGTTTCTTTGTAATCGGTTTATCCGGAAATACCCGAAGCCAAACTTGTCCCTGCCGTTGCATATATCTTGTTACCGCCACACGCGCCGCTTCAAGCTGACGACCTGTAAGCCATATTGTACCTAACGATTTGATGCCGAACGAACCGAATGCCAACTGGTTTCCCCTTTGGGCAAGGCCTTTCGCACGGCCTTTCATCGGCCTTCTGTATTTTACTTTTTTAGGTTGTAACATAATTCCTGACTTTTATATTTTAACGATTCGCCTTTTCCCTGTTGTCTCTCTCTCCTCTTCTTCTCTTGAAAGGCTTGTCTCCACGACTATGGCCGTCTCCTCCCTTACGTCCTCCTCCTCCACTGAAGTCTTTAGAGGCTGTAAATGACGGAGCAAGATCTTTCTTACCATATACTTCGCCGCGACAAATCCAAACCTTGATACCCAAAAGGCCTACTTTTGTCAGCGCTTCTGCCAAAGCATAATCAATATCGGCGCGGAACGTATGAAGCGGTGTACGACCTTCTTTATACATTTCCGAGCGAGCCATTTCGGCTCCATTCAGACGACCGGACACCTGTATTTTTATACCTTCGGCTCCCATACGCATCGTTGAAGCGATAGCCATCTTCACTGCGCGACGATAGGCAATCTTACCTTCCAACTGACGGGCTATATTAGTAGCCACAATCACCGCATCCAATTCAGGACGCTTTATTTCAAAGATGTTGATTTGAACGTCCTTATCTGTGATCTTTTTCAACTCTTCCTTCAACTTGTCGACCTCGGAGCCGGCTTTTCCGATGATGATACCAGGACGCGATGTACACACGGTGATGGTAATCAACTTCAATGTACGCTCGATCACAATACGCGATATGCTTGCCTTTGCCAGACGGGCATTCAGGTAATTACGGATTTTGCTGTCTTCCAACAACATATCGCCATAATTCGTTCCGCCATACCAATTGGAATCCCATCCGCGGATAATTCCTAAACGATTACTAATCGGATTTACTTTTTGTCCCATCTGCAATTAATTTTGACTTTCTTTATTATATTCAGTATCCTTCACAACCTCTTTCGCGTCAACAAACAAAGTAACGTGATTAGAGCGTTTACGGATACGGTAACCACGACCTTGCGGCGCAGGACGCATACGTTTCAACGTTGTTGAACAATCCACATTTACCGACGTCACATACAACTCTCCGCTTTCGGCTTTACGCTCATTTTTTTGCTCCCAATTGGCTATTGCCGAACGAAGCAATTTTTCAACTTTAGCCGCAGCTTCTTTGTTTGAATATTTCAAAACGCCTAACGCACGAAATACTTCCATACCACGGATCATGTCCACCACAAGACGCATCTTACGCGGCGAACTTGGCACATTATTCAATTTTGCAAAAGAAACGCTCTTTAGTGCTTCTTTTCTTGCCTTTGCTGATATTCTCTTTCTTGCACCCATAGTCTAATTATTTTTTACCGGTATGGCCGCGGAAAGAACGCGTTGGCGAAAATTCCCCTAATTTGTGACCTACCATATTCTCAGTGACAAACACCGGAATAAATTTATTTCCATTATGAACGGCAATCGTATGTCCCACAAAATCCGGCGAAATCATTGATGCGCGCGCCCATGTTTTTATTACTGTTTTTTTGCCCGACTCATTCATAGCCAAAACTTTCTTCTCCAGCTTTACATTGATATACGGACCTTTCTTTAATGAACGACTCATAGTTTTCTTTCAATTAATCAGTTTACTTTTTCCTTCTCTCAATTATATAGCGTGAAGAAGATTTCTTCGGAGCTCTTGTTTTTAAGCCCTTTGCGTACAAGCCTTTGCGTGAACGGGGATGTCCTCCTGTCGCGCGTCCTTCGCCGCCGCCCATCGGGTGGTCGACCGGGTTCATAACAACGCCGCGGTTACGAGGACGACGTCCCAACCATCTCGAACGACCGGCTTTTCCTGATTTCTCAAGCGCATGGTCCGAATTGCCCACGCTACCTACAGTCGCTTTACATGCAGACAATATCTTCCGGGTCTCTCCGGAAGGCATTTTAATCACCGCATAGCTTCCTTCTCTTGAAGTCAATTGCGCAAAAGCGCCTGCCGAGCGCACGAGTTTTGCGCCCTGACCGGGACGAAGCTCAATATTATGGATAATCGTACCTACAGGTATATTCTGCATCGGTAGCGTATTTCCAATCTCAGGAGCGGCAGCGCTTCCCGACATCACTGTCCGGCCGACTTCCAGCCCGTTCGGAGCAACGATATAACTCTTTTCTCCGTCTGCATAATACAACAATGCGATACGAGAAGTACGATTAGGATCATACTCTATCGATTTCACTGTTGCAGGAACGCCATCTTTATTTCTCTTGAAGTCGATAAATCTGAGTTTCCGTTTGTGACCGCCACCGATATAACGCATTGTCATCTTACCGGTATTATTACGACCGCCTGAACGGTTTTTACCTGCCACAAGAGATTTCTCCGGCGTACTTGCAGTGATTTTATCAAATGCACCGATAACTTTGTGTCTTTGCCCCGGGGTTGTGGGCTTCAATTTACGTATTCCCATCTCTTATATCAAATATTGCTGAAGAAGTTGATTATATCTCCTTCTTTCAATGTTACTATTGCTTTTTTGTATGAATCCTGACGACCTGTGATTACTCCCGATTTCGTATAACGGCTTTTCATTTTACCGGAATATCTCATCGTGTTCACATCCACCACAGTTACGTTATACATAGCTTCTACTGCCTGTTTGATCTCCAGTTTATTCGCTTTCGGAGAAACGCGGAATCCGAAACGATTAGGAGTTTTTTCCGTAATTGCCGTTTGTTTTTCCGTTATGATCGGTTTAATAATAATTCCCATAATGCTACCTCCTTATGCTTTTAAATTTTCTTCTATTATAGCTATAGAACTCTCCGTAAGAAGCAGGTTTGCCGCATCCAGCACTTTATATGTATTTAGTTCGGAAACTGTAACTACATTTGCAGATTTCAGATTCCGAGCCGACAAATATACGAATTTATTATTTTCCGGCAGCACCAGCAGCATCTTCTTCCCATCCAGTTTCATATCTTTCACGAATGTAACGAAGTCTTTTGTCTTAGGAGCCTCCATCGCAAAATCTTCAATGATCGTGATTGCATTTTCTTTTGCTTTGTATGAAAGAGCCGACTTACGCGCCAATACTTTTACTTTCTTATTCAGTTTAAAGCTGTAATCGCGCGGCTTCGGACCAAATACGCGGCCTCCGCCAACCAGTACGGGAGACTTAATATCGCCACGGCGCGCGCCTCCGCCACCTTTTTGACGGATAAGTTTCCGGGTACTTCCCGTAATTTCACTTCTTTCTTTGGCTTTGTGCGTTCCCTGACGTTTGTTCGCCAAATGTTGCTTTACGTCCAGATAGATAGCATGATCGTTCGGTTCAATTCCAAAAACCGCATCGTTAAGAGTAACCGTTCTTCCCGTATCCTCTCCTTTTTTATTTAATACGCTCAGTTTCATTTCCTTATACTTCTATTAATAAGATTGAACCTTTAGCGCCGGGCGCTGAACCTTTTACCATCAACAGGTTTTGCTCCGGCAACACTTTAATCACTTGCAGGTTTTGGACTGTCACGCGCACATTCCCCATTTGACCGGCCATACGCGTGCCCTTAAAGACTTTCGCCGGATACGAACAAGCGCCAATACTACCCGGTTTGCGCTGACGGTCGCTCTGACCGTGCGTCATTTCACCGACGCCGCCAAAATTATGACGCTTCATGACTCCCTGAAATCCTTTCCCTTTAGATGTGCCCACAACATCGACGAATGCAATATCTTTTAAAAATTCTGCGGTGATCACATCTCCGAGTTTATACTCGGTTTCAAAATTCTTGAACTCGGCCAAGTATCTTTGCGGAGCTACGCCTGCTTTCTTAAAATGACCGATTTCGGGCTTTGTCGTATGTTTCTCTTTCCTTTCCTGGAAACCCAACTGAACAGCCTTATAACCGTCTTTTTCTTCCGTTTTAATTTGCGTAACAACACAAGGACCTACTTCGATAACAGTGCATGGAAGATTTTTTCCATCGGCGCTGAATACGGACGTCATTCCGATTTTCTTTCCTAATAATCCTGGCATTTCACTTATAATTTAAATTTTTCATAAAAAAAACCTGCAGGTTTTATCCCGCAGCTTATACTTTAATCTCTACTTCTACACCGCTTGGGAGTTCCAATTTCATTAGGGCGTCGACCGTTTTGGGTGTTGAACTGTAAATATCAATCAATCTTTTGTAAGAAGATAATTCGAATTGCTCACGCGACTTCTTGTTCACAAAAGTGGAGCGGTTTACTGTAAATATACGCTTATGCGTCGGAAGAGGAATCGGTCCGCTTACCACAGCGCCGGTAGCCTTTACAGTCTTAACAATTTTTTCAGACGATCTGTCGACCAGTGAATAATCGTAAGATTTTAATTTAATTCTGATTTTCTGGCTCATATTATTTTTGTTTAATTATTTGATCAGATCAACACGTCCCTGCATTTCAGTCAATACCTGCTTCGCGATTGAAGATGAAACCTGCTCGTAATGCGAGAACTGCATGGAAGATGTTGCACGTCCTGACGTAATTGTACGTAACGCCGTAACATAACCAAATGTTTCTGCCAAAGGTACTTTTGCTTTCACAATACGTGCGCCCGTACGGCTGGATTCCATTCCTTCCACCTGGCCGCGGCGTTTGTTCAAATCGCCGATAACGTCGCCCATGTTTTCTTCCGGAGTCACGACTTCTATCTTCATGACAGGCTCCATCAAAACAGGACCGGCTTTTACGCATGCGTTCCTGAATGCCTGAATAGCGCAGATCTCAAATGACAGCTGGTCCGAATCGACAGGATGATAAGAACCGTCTTTCAACACCACTTTCAGTTTGTCAAGCGCATAGCCTGCCAGAACGCCATTATTCATTGCTTTTGCAAATCCGTGCTGTACGGACGGGATATATTCTTTCGGAACGTTACCTCCTTTTACCTCATCAACAAACTGCAGATGACCCTCAAAATCAGGATCGGCAGGTCCTACGCTTAAAATGATATCAGCAAATTTACCGCGACCTCCCGTTTGTTTCTTATAAACTTCACGCAAATCGACAGTCCGCGTAATGGCTTCTTTGTATGAGACCAAAGGACGTCCCTGGTTACATTCGACTTTAAACTCGCGCCGTAAACGGTCGACAATTATTTCAAGGTGAAGCTCGCCCATACCACGGATAATCGTCTGTCCGGTATCTTCATTCGTTTCAACGCGGAATGTAGGGTCTTCTTCTGCTAATTTAGCCAGACCCGTACCCAACTTATCCATATCTTTCTGCGTCTTAGGCTCTATGGCAATACCGATCACCGGATCCGGAAATTCCATCGATTCCAACACAACAGGATGATTTTCATCACACAAAGTATCGCCGGTACGTATATCTTTAAAACCTACGCCGGCGCCGATATCGCCACAACCGATTTTTTCCATCGGGTTCTGCTTGTTTGAATGCATCTGAAATAAACGAGAGATACGCTCTTTCTTCCCTGAACGAACATTCAGCACATAAGATCCTGCATTCATCTCACCCGAATAAACGCGGAAGAAACACAAACGTCCTACATAAGGATCCGTTGCAATCTTAAAGGCCAATGCGGTTAAAGGTTCTTCCGGAATCGGTTTTCTCACGATCGCTTTTTCAGGATCATCCGGGTCGCGTCCTTCAATTGCGGGAGTATCCGAGGGACTCGGCAAGTATAAACAAACGGCGTCAAGCAACGTCTGCACTCCTTTATTCTTGAAAGAAGAGCCGCAGATCATCGGATTTATTGCCATTGATAACGTTCCTTTGCGGATTGCTACATGAATCTCATCTTCTGTAATGGTCGAGGGATCTTCAAAATATTTCTCCATGATAACATCGTCACACTCGGCGATTGTCTCAAGCATTTTATCGCGCCATTCCTTTGCTTCATCAAGTAAATCCGCCGGTATTTCTTCCACGCCATATTCGGCGCCCATTGTTTCATCATGCCACAATATAGCTTTCATCTTAATCAAATCGACGACGCCCCTGAATTTTTCTTCTGCGCCAACAGGTATCTGTATAGGGCAAGGAGATGCGCCCAATACATCTTTCACCTGACGAACAACCTCAAAAAAGTTCGCCCCTGAACGGTCCATCTTATTCACATAGCCAAGACGCGGCACATTATATTTATCGGCCTGACGCCAAACGGTCTCCGACTGAGGTTCCACTCCTCCGACAGCGCAAAATGCGGCTACGGCGCCATCAAGAATACGCAAAGAACGTTCAACTTCTACCGTAAAGTCAACGTGTCCCGGAGTATCTATCAAGTTAATTTTATATTTATCGTTATTGTAATTCCAGAAAGTAGTAGTTGCAGCAGATGTAATTGTAATACCACGCTCCTGTTCCTGCTCCATCCAGTCCATAGTAGCCGCTCCGTCATGCACCTCGCCGATTTTGTGAGTAAGACCCGTATAAAAAAGGATGCGTTCGGAAGTTGTAGTTTTACCGGCATCAATATGCGCCATGATCCCGATATTTCTCGTATATTTCAACATTTCGTCAGCTTTGCTCATCTTTTTCTCTCTTTCTTTTCTTAATTTATTAAAAACGGAAATAAGCAAAAGCGCGGTTCGCTTCAGCCATACGATGCATATCTTCCTTACGTTTGTACGCGCCGCCCTGACTGTTGAATGCATCTACGATTTCTGCACTCAACTTATCCGACATCGATTTGCCGCCGCGTTTGCGGGCATATTCAATCAAATTCTTCATTGAAATAGACTCCTTACGATCCGGGCGGATCTCCGTAGGCACCTGGAAAGTTGCCCCGCCTACGCGGCGAGACTTAACTTCTATCTGTGGAGTAATATTTTCAAGCGCCGACTTCCAGATTTCGAGCGCCGACTTTTCTTCATTAGGCAATTTAGCCCTTACATTATCCAAAGCGGAATAAAATATTTCGAACGCGGTATTTTTCTTACCGTCATACATCAAGTGGTTCACAAATCTTGTAACCCTTGTATCGCCGTACACCGGATCCGGCAGAATCTGGCGTTTCTTTGGCTTAACTTTTCTCATTTTGTTTTCAAAATTTCGTCCTTGTTTTTTGGCTGCTGATTTAATTTGTCTTCAACGGCTCCACCGAGCAATTTACTCAACCTTCATCTTCTCAAAAATCAAATATCCAAATAACTAAAACAGATTTATTAATTTCTAAATTCTAAAATAATTCTCCTTTTATAACCAGGATTATTTCTTAACTCCCGGTTTGGCTGCACCCGGCTTTGGACGTTTCGCGCCGTATTTCGAGCGGCGTTGCGTACGACTGGCCACGCCTGCCGTATCCAGAGTTCCGCGAACAATATGATAACGTACCCCCGGCAGATCCTTCACACGACCGCCGCGCACCATTACGATTGAGTGTTCCTGCAAATTGTGACCTTCTCCCGGAATATACGAGTTCACCTCTTTGTGATTCGTCAGACGAACACGGGCGACCTTACGCATTGCAGAGTTCGGTTTTTTCGGCGTCGTAGTATATACGCGGACACATACCCCCCTTCTCTGAGGACATGCATCCAAGGCCGGAGATTTTCCCTTAACAACCAATCTCTCTCTTCCTTTTCTTACTAATTGTTGAATTGTAGGCATTTTTCTACTATTTTAATTCCATTATAAAATTCACATTTCCCTACTTTACGGGGGTGCAAAGATACGGATTTTTTTAATACGAACAATTTTTTTATGCTTTTTTTTACAAAAAAATATTCATAGCCAATTTATTGCCATACTTTTCACATTCTCTTTGATAACTCTTCGTCCGTTAAAATAGTCAGAACCGGAAGTCCGTCCGGAGTTAGACCATTTGTTTCTATCGCAAAAAGCGATGCGACCAAAGCGTCCATTTCTTCCGCTGCAAGTATTTTCCCGGAATGTATTGCAGTCGCTTTCGCTAACGACAACGCCATTTTTTCCGCTTGTTTTTCAGTCTCGCCGGCTCCGCTTTCGATTGCGGCAGCGACAACGTTTTTGATTAGTTCCGCCGGATTTCCTCCTGATACGTCGGCAGGTAGCGCGTGTATGGCATAACTGTTCCCGCCCATATAAGCAAGGTCAAACCCTAAAAACCTTATTTCATCATTCAATGACGATAACAACGACGCCTCCGCTGCCGTAAATTCTACAATCTCCGGAAATAATAATTTCTGCGAGGCCGAACGATGGCGATTGATATTTCCTAAATATTTTTCATATAATATACGTACATGCGCGCGATGCTGGTCAATGATGACAAGGCCGGATTTTAAGGGAGTAATGATATAACGGCGTTTGTATTGAAAACATGGATTTGAAATCTCCGAGAAAAGCGGCTCTCCAGGGTTAGAGGATGATATTTCCGAAGTAAAGACATGCTCGTCAGGCGAGATAGGGGCGTCGTCGGCGCCTGCGTTTTCCGACCCGAACTCCCGATCCGGCAAAGTAATCATTGCCCGTTCATTTTCAAATCCTTCATATAAGGCTTCCCAGTCGCCGGAAGTTTTTTTCCCCATCCTGTTCTGAAAAGGATTATATTCTTTATTTACTTCAATTTCAGGAGGCTCGGCATTTACGATCCTGTCTTTTGACGGATTATATACAGGAATATCGATTACTTCCGTCATATCAAAATCGATGGAGGGTACGGAATTGGATTTTGCCAGCGCTTCACGTACTCCGGAAAAGAGAATCTGCCATATAGGCCGTTCATTTTCAAACTTTATTTCCGTCTTCGTCGGATGAATATTTACATCTATTGTCGAAGGATTGAGCGTAAAATAGATAAAATAGTCCGGCATCTCGCCGACCGGAATCATTTGTTCATAGGCCTGCATCACGGCCTTATGAAAATACGGATGACGCATATATCGTCCGTTTACAAAAAAATACTGCAGGCTGCCTCGCTTTTTGACCGCATCAAGGCGCCCGACAAACCCATGTACATTGACCAGCGACGTATCGGCGTCCACAGACAACAGTTTCTGATTCATACCTTTTCCAAACACGTCGATTATACGTTGCCGGAGTCCGCAAGCCGGCAATTCAAATATAACAGAATCATTATGGCGCAGGGCGAATGAAATATGAGGATGAACCAACGCCACACGCTCAAACTCTGTCAGAATATGCCGAAGTTCCGTTTCATTCGATTTCAAAAACTTACGGCGCGCCGGAACGTTATAAAACAGATTCTTCACAGAAAAAACGCTTCCCCGGTTGCACACCGCCGGCTCCACAGAGTCAAGTACGGATCCGGAAACAGACAATAAGACGCCGACGTCGCCATCTTTCGCCCTGGTACGAAGTTCCACCTGCGCCACCGCCGCTATCGAAGCCAGCGCTTCTCCGCGAAAACCCATCGTATGAAGGGAGAACAAATCTTCTACCGTAGAAATTTTAGACGTCGCATGACGCTCAAACGCCATACGGGCGTCTGTTTCGCTCATACCCTTTCCGTCGTCTATTACCTGAATAAGTGTACGCCCTGCATCTTTTATATTTACTATTATACTCTCCGCCCCTGCATCTACAGAATTTTCCATCAACTCCTTGACAACCGATGCCGGACGTTGAATCACTTCGCCGGCAGCAATCTGATTAGCTATATGATCGGGAAGTAAGTGAATTATATCGCTCATGAATCCTTATTTCAAAAAGAAATACCAAAAAATAACTCCCAATATTACTATTATAAGAAGAAGGCGCATATTTTTATACGCGCGACTACGTATATCATCTCCTTTATTTCTGCTTTTCTTCAAGTGAGTCGTCCCCTCTATGAAACTTCCTCTGATAGCCTCTTTACGTTGCTCCGGATCAATATCTTCAACCCCCATCTCCACTTTTACCTTATGGATACGCTTTTCCAGAGCCTCCTTACGCGGATCGAAATAAATTGGCTTATGTTCAAATTGGCGCGGTTTACGCACATGATAGAAAGAAAATAATCCCATAAACTTCAGGTTAAATAAAGAAACAAAAATACGTCAAAAATCCGGAAATACAAAATCATCATCTCCGACATTCGCCGCTCCGGACTTCTTTCGAGACGTATAAAAACGAAATATATCGTACTTATCGGCAGGACGAAGGTCTCCATACCATGCAAATTTCTTTAAAGTTTTTTGCTCCGGTATCAGATCCGGTATCGGTATCATTTTCCCGGTAGGGCTAGGCCATATTTTCAACTTATCAAGCTTCCCTTCCTGAAACCATATCGACAAATAGGAACTCAGGGTGTAATTAAGACCAACCATCGAGCTGTCTTTTTCCAACGGATAAAAAATAGATTCCGCATTGCCGTCAATATCAATATAATCGATATTCTTCCCTTTAAAATAGGCTTTTAAATCATTTCCGCTCAGCTGATTATAATATCCGGGAGTAGCTTCCTGAATAACAAACGCAGACGTCGGAACATGCACATGATCAATCGTACTATCAGCCATATAAATAATGATCGTATCGCCGAACAGCTGTTGCCCTTCATTCCACAAAACGGGATTCCCGTACATATACAACGTCGAATCCTTTGTATTAAAACGCATCGAATCACAAATACCCTGTATATCAGACCGGTAAAACCGGACGCCCCTAAATGCGCGAAGAATCCGCGATGTAGCGTCATTCGTTATAAGCTCCAGCGTATCGGCATGAAGATATAAAGTATCGCCTTGTGAATATTCCATTGCAGAGGCGCTATCCGTAGCAAATGAATATTCTGTCATTTCTTCATAATATCCGTAATGTCCGGTCAGTATCGTCTTTTGCGCCGTATCACGAATGCTCATATCGCCAAAAGCTTTTCCGACGCCTATGTTCCGGTCATACGCCAGAGAATCGCCCGTTAAAAGCCGGTTTCCGGATAACACTTCCGAGCGATCCAGTAATAATGACGTATTCTCCTGCGTATTATACCATCCTCGGGAAGAATAAATGATACCGCTATCTGATTCTATAATCGAAGGACCCAGTATCGTCGCGACTTTAGTGTCCGTACTATATTCCAAGGTATCGGAATAAAGGATAAAATTCGGATTTGTCAAACATACGCTATCGTTAAACACAGCGATTTTAGTTCCGGGAGAATATTGGCCAAAAACCGACGTCAGCTCATTTTCCGCATCAACAATACGTCCTCCTTCAAAATAATATCCGATATCCGTCCGGCGGTTATAATCCAGGCTATCCGTATACAATATGACCTCCGACGTATCCTGCTGGATATTAACCATTCGGACATGATGCCGCATCTGCGCCAATTCAAGATTACCATCATAGAAAAGATAATCCCCATAGACAAACAACGTATCTCCCTGCTCCAACCGAACCTGCCCGAATGCTTCCAGAGAAAGATCCAACTCATAAAAGTAAGCGCTATCGCAATACATATATGAGCTATCATGACGGAACACGACGTTCCCGATCAGCGTCTGACGCTGATCATTTATATTTTTATTGAAAGATTGTACGTTTGCATGCTCCAGATATACTTTTGTTTTCCGAACAGTATCCGGAGAATGTTCCTGTGCGCGGGCTTCTGAAAAACATATACCCGACAATAACGCTATGAATATAAACGATCTAAAATATTTCATTCTTTAATCCATCCGGGATACCTGAAATCACATTCGCGCCAACCGTCCGCTATTCGTATGAAAGTCGACTTTTGTTTACTTACAACCCAATCATTAATAATCTCCTCGCTTTTCCTGTTTTCAACCAACGTCTTCAACGCCTGATAATCATCCGACACATTCGCCTGATGAGCGTTAATTCGCGATTTAAGTTTCACTATCGCAACAACGTCCTTTTGCGCGGAACTTTTCATCCTGAACGGCTTGGAAATCTCTCCTACTTCCATCTTATCTACAACAACTCCCATTCCTTGAGGTAATTCTTCCATTTCAAACTTAGGAGCGCTAAAATTCCGGCTTTCTTCATTCTGATTAACCATCAACCCCTTATTATTGCGCGTATCCTTATCTGAAGAAAAATAGGTTGCCGCTTCTTCAAATGTTAGTTTTCCTGCATTAATATCGGTACACAGCGTATCCAGACGATCGATAGCCTTACTTATTTCCTGTTCCGACACCTTAGGACGTAATAAGATGTGGCGGGTATTTATACGATCGCCTCGCTTCTCTATCAATTGTATAATATGAAACCCGTATTCCGTCTCAACAATGTTAGAGACCCTGTTCGGATCATTCAGGCCAAATGCTACATTTGCATATTCCGGGGCCAACTCTATTTTCGACATGAATCCTGTTTCTCCTCCGTTCAATGCCGAGCCCATATCCTCCGAATAAAGGCGCGCCAGGGTTGAAAATAAATACTCGCCGTTATTGATCTGCTCCGTGAAAGTTCTAAGCCTTGCCTTTATCGCATCGATATCCTCTACTGGTATTCTGGGTTCCATCGTTACAATCCCAACCTCGACAGTAGAGGAGATCATCGGGAGACTGTCTTTGGATATCTGATTGAAATATTTCCGTACATCAGACGGGGTCAGTTTTATATCGCCGATAATCTTCTTCCGCATTTCTTCCACGACTTGCTGCTCACGGACTACTTTCTTACGCTCTTCTTTGATCTGGGATAACTTCTTACCTCCCATATACTCTTCAAATTTTTCCTTGGAACCAACCTGATTTATCGCCATATTCACCCATCTGTCCACATAACGCAGCACATTACTTTCATCAGCATAAACACTATCAACTTTGGCCTGACTTAGAAAAAGCTTCTGAACCGCAATTTGCTCCGGAATGAAACAATACGGATCGCCTTCGAAACGAACCCCTTCATTTTGCATATAAAGCCGTTGATTTTCCACATCAGAACGCAGAATAGCCTCATCGCCGACCACCCATATAACCTCGTCAATAATATTTTTCTGTGCAACAACAGTCATTGCTGCAAATACAGAAAGAATTCCTACAAACAATTTTTTCTTTATCATCACTATATTATTTTATTCAGTAAAAAACTTAACAGAACCATTTCTCACCGCATCAAGATACAAATTTTCTCCAAACTCCCGTAAATAATCAATTTTTCGTTTATTTACCAGCATACTTTGTATTTGCGTTCTGACATAATCAAAAGGAGCTACATTTCCTACCAGCAGCCGATCGGATATATTCAGAAAATACACATGCGTGCTATCAGAAACTTCCAGATGATTATTTACTCTCAGAAACAGAACAGGATTGGAAATCCGATAGGGAACTTTCTCCATCACTTCGTCAAAAGGAACCCAATGATCATAAAAATAATCATAAATAATAGCATTCTGAAGACTGTATTTTTCTATTTTCTCCATAGCTTCCTCCGATCCGGACACGGACCATTTCCTCACATTATCCAGTCCGGGAGCCGCAACAGAAACTTTTAGAAATAAACCCTTTATAAGATTTTCATTTAAAATGAACTGTTCCTTATTCTTCTCATAATAGGCGATCTGATCAGACTCGCGGATATCGGCAGATACTTTATCCTTTACAATGCGCTCCTGATAACGATGACGAATCAAAGACCGCTTATACTCATTAACAAGCTTATCGATTTCCGCTTTATTATCTCCCACATTCTGATCGGCGACGTCGTCCATCAGAATATCAATGACCCATTTCTTCACAAGACTTTCAGCGCGTATCAAGCTATCTGCAGAAGACATTTCCACGGGTATCTGTCGTTCTATCTTATCGCGTGTCAGAATCCGGTCTTTGACTTTTACCAGAATTTCTCCTTGAGACTGTGGGATTCCAGATTTTTTACAAGCGGAAAAAAGAAAAACGCACAGAAAGATAAGGAGACTATACTTCATTTATTCTCAATTAAGATATTTTTTTATATTCTTGATCACTTTCCAATTAATAGAAACGGGATACTTCTCATTCAACTCTTTAATCCATTCGGCCTCCAATTCGTCATGTTCTTCCGCCGGACGCCCCCATACGCGCTTATTACTTACCTCAAATAAAAGTATTCCGTCGTAATATTCTTTCAGCAACATATTATATTCCGGATAATCTCTTTCCAGTATACGTCTCTCCATTTCAGTCACAATCTCGCGAACAAAAAGATCATACACTTCTTGCATAAAATCAAGGGAATAAGTTTTTGTCGACAAATGTTTCCGATACATATATTCAACAAACACATTTTGCTGGAAGTCGATTGTATCAAGACGAACCAGTACCTTTTCCATTGTTATTCCGCGATTAACAAATGCAGTATCTGCAGGAAAATACTCATCGGCAAGGCGCTTTAACTCTTCATAAGCTTCAGGATAAAAAGTATACCCGTGACGAGCTTTCATTTTCTCGTCAAAACCGCGATACAAATCGAAATTACGTTCCGAAATCCTCATTGATTCATACAAATAGCTCTCCATTTCTTCAAAAGGAATCTCCGGTTTCCGATCCGCCAGTTTCAGGATATGGAATCCAAAACGCGTTTGTACAGGTTTGCTTACGTCGCCAATATTCTCAAATGCAAATGCCGTTTCTTCAAAGGGTTTCGCCATTTCTCCCAACCCAAAATAAGGCAACAAGCCGCCTCTTCTCGCACTAACGGTATCATTCGAAAACGCTTTCGCCAATTCGGCAAAATCTTCTCCTGCAATAATTTTTTGATATATACTATCCGATTTGTTTCGCGTATTTTCAATTTCCTCATCTGTAGGTTCATCCGAGGGGTATGCCGTCAAGATGTGGGCCACGCGCGCCTTTCCGGGGTTTGGTATTTTTCTGTCTAATTTAAATAAATGAAAACCGAACATGGAACGTACAGGCTCGGAAATATCGCCGGGCTCCATAGAATAAATACGGTCTTCCAAGACTTTTAACATCTGAAGAGGATATATATAATCAACGACAACATAGTTGGCGCTACTATCTTTGGCTAACGATTCGCCCACCGCTTCAAACGACTCCCCGCCCTTTATTCTATTATATGCAGCTATCGCGCCGGCGTAAAGGGCGACTGTATCTTTTGTCACAAGTTGGTCTCCCTGAAAACGAAAAAATATGTGTTGAAATCCGGGTATATATTTTGTACGGTCATAGACCACATGAAGCGCCGAATCTTCACCCATCTTGTCGGAAAGAAAACTTTCCTGTAACTGCCCTCTATAATCCGCCAGTTCTCTCTCAAATTTCGGAGCTTTATGGATCGTCAGGGCTTCGGCGTCCGCAACCTTTAATTTGTAGTTCTTAAATAATTCAACGTAATTTTCTACCGTTTTTTTGTCATTCAAATCAACCGTATTGTCTTTCTTTACAATAAAGATAAATTCCGAAAGCGGAATTTCTTTTCCTGCAACCGTCATTACAATTGGATCCTTTTTCTCCTTCGCTTCCATGGTAGTTATCATTGCTACCGAGACAAACAACATTACAACTTTTTTCATAAAACTTTTGATTTATATTCATACCTGCTAATTTAATTAGCCAGTTCAGATAAAAATTTAATTCGTATGAGGCGAATCTCCTCTTCCGTGTATTCACTTCCTAACTCTTTGATCGCATCTTTCAGAGAATCTGTTTCCGACTCTTTAAAGTACTGATATATATCTTCTATATGATCTTCATCCATCACGTCATTAATAAAATAATCCATGTTTATTCGGGTTCCCGAATAAACAATAGTCTCTATTTCATCAAGTAATTCTTCAAATTCCAATCCTTTACTGATAGCGATGTCATCCAGTGCGACTTTCCGATCTATGCTCTGTACGATCCAGACTTTAAGTTTCGACTTATTAGCGATCGTTCTTACGCGCAAATCTTCAGGACGTATAATTTCATTTTCATCGACATATTTTTTGATAATCTCAACAAAATCCTTCCCGTAACGTTTTGCTTTTCCTGCGCCAACGCCGGAAATATTCTGCAATTCATCAATTGTCACAGGATAGGTGGTAGCCATCGCTTCAAGCGAAGGATCCTGAAATATCACATAAGGAGGCACTTCCAATTTTTTAGACATCTTCTTACGCAAGTCTTTCATTATTGAGAACAATTCCGGATCTACCGCGCTCGAAACGCCGCTATGCAAAGGAACTTCCTCATTATCATCTTCATCTTCAAATTCATTATCTTTAACAACCATAAATGATACCGGTTTTTCCATAAAAGATAAGCCTTTTGCCGAGATTTTCAGCAGACCATAATTTTCTATATCTTTTTCTATATATCCTGCAAGCTGCGCCTGACGAATAATAGCCAGCCATAATCTTTCGCCTTCTTCTTCTCCTGAGCCGAAAATTTCCAGTTCATTATGTCTATAAGACTGTATATCAGACGTTTCGCGACCAACCAATACATTCGCAACATAATCCGCCTTATATTTTTCCTTGAGAATACTGATGGCCTCAAGAACGGTAAGCAGTAATTCTTTTGCTTCTATAAATTTTTTAGGTTTAAGGCAATTATCGCAATTATGACAATCATCTTCCATATACTTCTCTCCAAAATAATGCAGCAACACTTTCCGGCGACAAACAGCCGTTTCCGCATACGCTGCCGTTTCTATCAACAATTGCCTTCCTATTTCCTGTTCTACAATGGGCTTTCCCTGAAGAAATTTTTCAAGTTTCTGCAGATCTTTATTGGAATAAAAAGCAAGACACTGTCCTTCCCCCCCATCGCGTCCGGCGCGCCCCGTTTCCTGATAATAGCCTTCCAGACTTTTAGGAATATCATAGTGTATGACATATCTCACGTCCGGTTTATCTATTCCCATGCCAAACGCTATTGTAGCAACTATCACATCCACTTCTTCCATAAGAAATGCATCCTGATTAGCCGTACGCACCTGCGATTCTATTCCTGCATGATAAGGACGGGCTTTTATTCCGTTGGCCTGTAAAATCTCCGCAAATATTTCAACCTCCTTGCGACTGAGACAATATATAATACCTGATTTACCCTCATTCGCCTTTATAAATTTAATGATATCACGATCGATATCACTTGTCTTAGGCCTTACTTCATAATACAAGTTAGAACGGTTAAAGGACGACGTAAACACGGATGCGCTCATCATTCCCAGATTCTTTTGTATATCATGTTGCACCTTTGGAGTCGCAGTCGCAGTCAGAGCGATCATCGGACGAGCGCCTATTTCATTAATTATAGGACGAATACGGCGATATTCCGGACGAAAATCATGCCCCCATTCCGATATACAATGCGCTTCGTCAACAGCATAAAATGATATTTCTATCTGACGAAGGAACTCTATATTCTCCTCTTTTGTTAAAGATTCGGGCGCAACATACAATAATTTCGTTTTTCCCGATAAGATGTCTGATTTAACCTCGTCAATAGCCATTTTGTTCAATGACGAATTGATGAAATGTGCAATACCGTCTTCATCGCTGAAATGGCGCATGGCGTCAACCTGATTTTTCATCAGCGCTATCAACGGGGATATGACTAATGCCGTACCCGACATTAACAATGCAGGCAACTGATAACATAAAGATTTTCCGCCTCCTGTGGGCATCAACACAAAGGTGTCTTTTTCCGCCAGTACATTTTCAATGATTTCCCTCTGGTTCCCTTTAAAGCTATCAAATCCAAAATGCAATTTAAGCGATTCCGGTATTTCATCTCTAATCACTTTCTTTGTATTTCCCATACGATTAGCCGTACCTGCTTTCGCAGATGATCCTTTCTTTCCCGGATGATCAGAGGAGGTATACTTATTTTTAGGTTTTTTAGCTTTTGCAGATTCTACCTGTTTAGGTATCTCGCTCTTATCTGTTTTTTTCGCAAGACCTGATGTTTTTGCGGAATGTCCCTTGTTTGCCATATTCAGAAATTAAAAACAATTATGCAATTTGTAATCTATCGATATCAGCATTTTCAAAATTACTTTTTGCATACTGCAATGTCACGTGTAATTTCTTTTGCGTCCCTGAAGGCATTTCATACATCGCATCCATCATGATAGCCTCTACAATCGAACGCAACCCGCGCGCGCCCAGCTTAAGCTCGATGGATTTATCAACAATGTAATCATAAACATCGTTATCAAAAGTAAGTTTTATCTTATCCATTTCAAACAATTTCATATACTGTTTGATAATGGAATTTTTAGGTTCGGTAAGAATACGTTTCAAAGCATCCTTATCCAACGGGTTAAGGTACGTCAGGATCGGTAAACGTCCGATTATTTCAGGTATCAAGCCAAATGATTTCAGATCTGTCGGCGTTATATGCTTCAACATATGATCCGCATCCATACCCGATGTGCGGCGACTTGCCGTATATCCTACGACACGCGTATTCAACCTTTGCGCTATCTTTTTTTCTATACCGTCAAAAGCGCCTCCACAAATAAACAATATGTTTTTTGTATCAACGGCAATCATTCGCTGCTCCGGATGCTTTCGTCCTCCCTGTGGCGGCACATTCACAATCGAACCTTCCAGTAGTTTTAATAATCCCTGCTGGACCCCCTCGCCGCTAACATCTCTGGTTATGGAAGGATTATCGCTCTTACGGGCGATTTTATCAATCTCATCAATAAAAACAATACCTCTTTGCGCGGCGTCGACGTCATAATCTGCCGCCTGTAATAAGCGGGTCAGGATACTTTCAATATCCTCTCCTACATAACCGGCTTCCGTAAATACCGTCGCATCCACAATACAGAAAGGCACATGCAATTTTTTAGCGATGGTACGGGCAAGTAAAGTTTTCCCCGTACCGGTAGCCCCAACCATAATAATATTCGATTTCTCAATTTCCACATCATCTTTCGATTCCTTCTGCATCAGTCGTTTATAATGATTATACACGGCTACGGAGAGATATCTTTTCGCATCGTCCTGACCAATCACATATTCGTCAAGAAAACGTTTTATATCGCCGGGTTTCGGAAAATCTTTTTCATCAAGCTGAAAAGAATTTCTTTTTCTACGGCGTTTTTCCTCCCGCACAATATCGTAAGCCTGCTCCACACAGCTATCGCATATTGCGCCGGAAATTCCGGAAATCAGCAGATTTGCATCTTTGCGCGCTTTTCCGCAAAAAGAACATTTATCATCAGCTCTACTCATGATTATTTATCTTTCTTCAATAATACGTCATCTATCATCCCGTATGCTTTGGCTTCCGATGCAGTCATCCAGTAATCGCGGTCGCTGTCGCGTTCTATCTCTTCATAAGTTTTCCCGGAATGCGTCGCAATAATATGATACAATTCTTCTTTTATCTTTACTATTTGACGAACCGTGATCTCCATATCCGCGGCCTGTCCCTGCATTCCTCCCATCGGCTGATGATTCATTACGCGCGAGTGCTCCAGTGCAAACCGTTTTCCCTTTGATCCGGCAACCAATATCACAGAAGCCATAGATGCAGCCATGCCTGTACATATAGTAGACACTTTACTGTTAATATACTGCATTGTATCGTATATGCCCAATCCGGCATAAACAACGCCGCCCGGAGAATTGATATAAATAGAAATATCTTTACCGGGATCGCTTGTATCTAAATACAAAAGCTGCGCTTGTATCACATTTGCCGTATAATCGTCGACTTGTGTTCCCAAAAAAATGATCCGATCCATCATCAGACGTGAAAACACATCCATCTGTGCAACATTTAACTGTCGCTCTTCGATGATCGTCGGAGATATATAGCTACTTGTAAAATTCATATAGCTATCCAATGCATTACTATTCATTCCCATATGCTTTGTAGCATATTTTTTAAATTCGTTCATAAGATGTTACTCCTTTCTAAAAAAATCATTTTTGTTCTTTTACTATCTTTCCAAATTCTTCGGATGTTACTTCTTTTTCATTGATCGTAATCAGGTCTTTCATCAAAACAGAGAGTTTCTCATTGATCGCACGATCTGTAAGATTGTTCGCCGTTTCCTGCTTTTTCAACAGATCTTTCGTATAGTTCTCCAAAGCGTCGTCCGGTACGGACAATATTCCATATCGCGCAAATTGCGACTTGGCGATGCGTCTTCCCAATGCCTCAATATCTCCATATTCGACTTTAATCCGGTTATCTTCAACAAGTTTTTTCTTTGCAAGGTGATATTTCAAATCTTCTATTACTTTCGGATAATCATTCTCAACAGCCTCTTTTGTTGTCTTTTCATTCGAAACGAGCAGCCAGCGTTTCAGAATATCATCCGCAAATGCGACATCGCCAACTTTACGAATCAGCATATCGCGCATATCCTTTATAAATTTACCTTCGCTTTCAGGTACAAATTGTTCCATGAAAGATTCTTTTATCTTGTCACGAAATTCCGCCTCGCTTTTTACTGCATCCTGGCCAAAGATACGATCAAAAAGTTCCTGATTAAGCTCCGCGCTCTTATGACGGGTGATCTCCTTTATCTCAAAAGAAAAATCACTCTTCATATCCTCTACCGCATCTTTATCTATCTTCATGAGCGCAGCGATTTTTGCTTTTGCTCCATTATAAGCTTTATACGGGTTAAATACGATCTTATCGCCTAATTTAGCCTCAATAAGTTTCTTTTGCTCCATGTCGTCTTCCATGTACGAAAGCATAAGAACCACATCTTCAACAAAGATTCCGGCAGTTTTCGGCGATCCATCCTCCAACTCCACGATTGTTCCTTTCACAAGGTCTTCTTCTTCTTCCACCTTATCCGCTTTATCATAAGAGCCATAGTTCTTACAGTACGAATCAACCTGTTTGTCTACAATCTCGTCATCAACTTTTAACCGATAAGACGTCAGTTGATCTTCTTTTGTCAGTTTAACCTCAATTTCCGGCATCAACGCAATATCAAAGCATAACTCAAAATTCTCGTCTACATCAAAATCGATTGTTTTTTGTTCCGTTTCATTCGGTACAGGTTCGCCTAAAATCTTAATGTTATTCTCACGGATATACGAAAACAATTTGTCAAGCGCTAATTTGTTCACTTCTTCCGCCAAAACCTGTTTTCCATAAAGCTTTTTTATAATGTTAACAGGCGTCTTTCCTTTGCGGAAACCCGGCATATTTACTTTCTGACGTAATTTATGCAGATTTTTATCCAGTTGCTCCGCGTAATCATTCTTCTCGATTTCAACTTTCAATATACCGCTTACGGCATCGTTGTTTTTAAAAGAAACATTCATTCTGTATTGTTTATTAATTAATCTTTCATCATTCAAAAAAACAGGACGCAAAAGTAATAAAAATATTTTTATGCTTTATCTTTTATCTTTGAAATTTTTACTTGCAAAAATAACGGATATTATTAAATTTGCAATAAGTACGCCGCCACAACAAGCAATATAAAAGGCCAGCCACGGTTTATCCGGTATATATATAAAACAGGCTATAGCCGTTGCCATAGCTATAAAAGCAATAAGAATCAATAATGTCTTTACAACTTTCTTCTTCATAAGCTTACCTGTAATCTCTGCGAAGATAATGCTTTTATCTTATTTTGTTTGATCTGAGAAAAAAAAATACGATATTTGCATCGCTTTTTTGAAGATTTTTAACCATTAAAATATAACGACATGACTAAAAGCGCATTACAGATCGCACGGGCAAGCTATTCCCCCAAGGTTCCCATTGCCTTAAAGGGAAACGTAAAGGCCATTGACGGAAAATACACACAATCAGTTGCGAATCAGGAAGATATCAAAAAGTTATTCCCCAATACTTATGGTATGCCTATTGTAACATTTGAAAAAAGCAATGAAAAGAAAGACTTTCCGGCCGTCAATGTCGGAGTCATACTTTCCGGAGGGCAGGCTCCCGGGGGACATAATGTAATTGCAGGTATTTTCGATGGTATTAAAGCCGCCAATAAAGATTCCCGTCTCTATGGATTCATTCTTGGACCCGGAGGATTAATTGATCACAAATACATGGAACTTACCCGCGACATTATCGATGAATACCGCAATACCGGAGGCTTCGATATAATCGGCTCCGGACGCACCAAACTCGAAACGCAGGAACAATTCGACAAAGGGCTCAAGATATTGAAAAAATTAAACATCAGCGCGTTAGTAATAATCGGCGGCGACGATTCGAATACAAATGCGTGCGTTTTAGCTGAATACTATAAATCAATACATGCCGGAGTACAGGTTATAGGTTGCCCGAAAACCATCGACGGCGATCTCAAAAATGAACAGATCGAAACGTCTTTCGGTTTTGATACCGCATGCAAAGTCTATTCGGAAGTTATCGGGAATATTCAACGCGACTGCAATTCGGCGCGCAAGTACTGGCACTTCATCAAACTGATGGGACGCTCCGCTTCACACATTGCGCTTGAATGCGCATTGCAGACGCATCCTAATATCTGTATTATTTCCGAAGAAGTCGAAGCAAAAAACATGTCCCTTGACTATATCGTCAACCGGATAGCGACAATTGTCGCAAAACGCGCTGAAAACGGAAAGAATTTCGGAACCATATTAATACCGGAAGGACTTATCGAATTCATTCCGGCAATGAAACGTCTTATTGCCGAATTAAATGATTTTCTCGCGACCAACGAAGCGGAGTTCAAGATGATAAGAAAAAGTGAACAGCGTGCATATATCATCAAAAAACTTACCAAAGAAAACTCGGAACTTTATGCCAGTCTGCCGGAAAGTGTTGCACGCCAGTTGACATTAGACCGCGATCCGCATGGCAATGTACAGGTATCATTGATCGAGACGGAAAAATTACTTGCCGAAATGGTCGGAAACCGTCTTATGGAATGGACTGCTGAAGGTAAGTATAATGGTAAATTTTCTTCACAGGTACATTTTTTCGGTTATGAAGGGCGTTGTGCCGCTCCATCCAATTATGACGCCGACTATTGCTACTCCTTAGGATATACTGCATCATGTCTTATTAATTCCGGTAAAACAGGATATATGTCATCCGTCCGCAATACGACGGCTCCGGCAGAAAAATGGATCGCCGGAGGTATTCCGATCACAATGATGATGAATATGGAACGTCGTCACGGAGAGATGAAACCGGTTATCCGGAAAGCGCTCGTAAAACTTGATGGGGCGCCATTCAAAGTTTATGCAGCAAACAGAGAGAACTGGGCTATAACGACAGACTACGTATATCCGGGCCCCATACAATACTTCGGCCCAACCGAAGTCTGCGACGAACCGACCAAGACCCTGCAACTGGAACAAGGCAAATGGCGCTTTGATTTTAATCAATAAAAAAATACTATGTTTTCAGGAATAATAGAAGACGCCGCCATCGTAAAGGCGATAGAGCGCGATAAAGAAAATATCCATTTCACGCTTGGATGTTCTTTCGTAAACGAACTAAAAATAGATCAGAGCATCGCACATAACGGCGTATGCCTTACAGTTGTAAACAAAACTTCAGATTCCTATACGGTTACAGCGATCAAAGAAACCCTTGAGCGTTCCAACTTAGGCTTACTAAATGTCGGCGATAAGGTCAATGTCGAACGCAGCATGCTCATGAATGGGCGTCTTGACGGGCATATCGTACAAGGCCATGTTGACCGGACCGCTATTTGCACAGGTATAAAAGAAGTTGACGGAAGCTGGTATTTTTCATTCGAATATAAATTCGATAAAACAATGGCAAAACAGGGATACATGACTGTTGAAAAAGGATCCGTTTGCGTAAACGGCGTAAGTCTTACCGTCTGCAACTCACAAGATAACAGCTTCGAAGTGGCCATCATCCCATACACTTTCGAAAATACCAATTTTTGCCGGATTAAAAAAGACTCCATCGTCAATCTGGAATTTGATATTGTCGGAAAATACATCAGCAAACTGTTAACCTACAAATAACATATCCAAACACCTGAAGCATTCCTCATACATTTTTAAAAAATAAATGCGTATTTTTGCCGCGTATTTTGAAATAAAATAAATCCTTCACGAGCCGCTCCACGATTTCGAAGCAATCCGGGTAAGTACGCGCCTTTTCCTCGCTCCGGTCGAAAAAGTTCAGACTTCCTAACCTCCGGGGAAATCAATCTGTCGCCAAATCGTAAAAAAGTGTCGGATTAGAGCCGGGAAAGATGGTTTGGGTTTGGTTGAGTTGTTTACATAAATTAACCAATATTTTATCGTCTGCCCAATGGTCGGTACGATGTATTTTAACATGTAAGACCTGTTTTTCGTTATCAACGATGATATCAGCATCCGCACGATAAAACTTTCTTATTAATGAACGGGCCTGTTCGGGGTTTGCCATTTGTTTTTTTATCCTGTTGACCATTGCCGTTTCAGCCTGGTATGCAATAATTTTGATGGCGTCAAGAAAAAATTTCCTCTCGTTGACGCAAGTAAGAAACTTTTGATTTTCAAATGCTTCGCCAAATGTTATTTTTTTCCCTGTTTGGCTCTTTTTTCCGATTATTTCCTGTTTTTGAAGAATTCCACGCTGTAACATTCCCTGTCGAAGACGAGCATATAGCGGTGAAGTTTTTCATCTCTCCGTAAGGTTTCCCTGCAAAAGGCAGCTATGCGCTCGCGGAGCGTTTTTACTTCGGGTATGCGGTCAATACCCATACAACGACCCAACTCGCCTGCGGGAATCGTTTGGGACTGTTCGAGGTTTTTTACGCGCAACAGGGCCAAAAAACCCAAAACCTACACCGACAGGCAAACTGACTATTGTCATGTCTTCCGTAAACAAGGGGAGGATTGCTTGAGGCATAATAACAATATTTAACGGATTTTAGATTTTACTGCAAATCTAATAAAAATGTTTCAATTAAAAAAACAGGACACTTTCATTTCCAAACAACTTTTTGTTTCTTGCTTATTTTTAAGATGTTAGATTTTACAGGTCAGGAGTTCTGTTGTGCCGCGAGAACGAATGGAGTGGCTGCCATTTGTTAAACTGCAAATTACATGGTAGTATGGACTACCGTAACCGCTTTACAGGAGGAGGTTACAAACCGG
>JAIROL010000234.1 GCA_031257565.1 Tannerella sp.
CGTTATCCCCAGGTTGTCGGGGATGACGACATTGCCGCCGCTACCGAGATACGCGACCAGTACATGACTGGCTACCTCGAAATCGGGGTTGCCGGGAGGCGTTTCGGCTGCGGCCTGCGTGACGCCGACCGTTAGGAGCAGCATTACGGTTAAAAACAAAATTAATTTTTTCATGAGTTTTTCTTTTTAATGTGCTTGAATAGCTGGATTTGTTGCTGCATGAACTTTGATTCGCCGGATTCGTCCGGCCGGGTTGATTCTTTCCGTTTTCAGGGAGGGAAAAAAATCATTCCGGCCGGAAAAATCGAACAGGTCTCCACACATATAGCGCGAACTTTGTAACATGTCGCAAGGACTTTGCAACATGTCGCGCAAACTTTGCGGCATGTCGCGCGGACTTTGCGGTATGCTGCACAAACGTTGCGAGGCGTCGTGCAAAGGACGGGAAACGACAGATAAAACGGAAGCGTCGTTTTGCGGGCTGAAAGCGTCGTTTTGCAGGCCGGAGGAATAGCGGCGGCAAAGGGGAGTACGACGGTCGGGAAGACGGGAAACGGACGCGCGGAAATGAAACGGGGAAGTCTTTTGTAATAGAGTGATATACAGTGTGTTACCCCCCCCCCCGCGCGTATGTCCGGGAGAACTGACAGGCCGTATCGGAAACGTGAGTTTATACGGTTTTTTTTCCGCACATTCTGTTGCATGTTTTTTGAGTACGCCCGGTCCGCAACTGCTGTTGCACACCCCGAACATAATAGCGTTGGGCGAAAGGATTACTTCTTCATGCGGTTTGAGCATTGTTGCGACGTCCAGGCCGCCGACAGTATAATGCAATGCGAAGCCGGACATTCTCTCCGAACGGCAAGCGAAAGAGATGCCGTCAGGCGCCGTCTTTTGCGCACGAGCGACAGTCGACAGAGCGCAAAATGCGCTTATCACTGGCAGTACGTATGTTGCAGGTTTTCTGTTCATTGCAAAATATTGTCGGTTATGTTCTTTTGTCGCGATTGCTATCTGTTTCAACAGTTCACAGAACGTAACGGGCGTAAAATTACATAAAAATCCGGGTTTTACAAATGCATGAAAGAAAAAACTTTACGGCCGGCTATGCCTGAACGCAATTCATTTTTATGCAATTCCCGGCGACAGCTTGACGGCTCGACGGCTCGGCAGTTATGCGCTAACCGCTTTCAAATCCGTTTTAATTTTATTCAGAGAGATGAGCCAACAGTAATGAATGATCATCCGTGGAGAGCAATCCTATTCTTTTAAAGGGCTAAAATAGCGTAATACATATTCCGGCATTAAGTCAGGATGAAAAATAGCGATCAGTTCCGCCAGCAAATAATCAGGACGTAGAGGAACTTCTTCATAATACAGAGAATAGTTTGTATTACATCCGTAAATACGATGGTTATGGAAAGCGTCAAACCGGCTATAAGATGAATAATCCGCTTTCAGTGCGCTGTAAGTCATATCTTCTTCCCAATTGTAATGTATCAGCCAGACGTCTGCATGAATGGCTTTATCCAGAACCGTTTCAAAACTCATCGGAGTTCCGCCTGTACCCGGCAAGTAACTAAACAGATAATCGGCCCCTGCATCTTTATAGATACATGCCATAAAACTTTCGCCGGAAGGCACATACCAGGGAGAGCCGAATTTTTTTCCTGTCATCAACTTGGGACGATAGGCCACATTTTCTACAAGAGCTTTTACACGAAGATAATTTTCTTCCGTTTCACGAAACAGAGATTCCGCGCTCGACATACGACCCGTAAGAAGTCCGATAAATTTAATCCATTCGGCTCGCCCAAGCGGATCCGTTTCCATATAGTCCGCACATTCGATAATCGGAATACCCAGTTTTTCAACTGGTCCGTAACTGCCATGATCAAAAGGCGAAGCAAGTACTACCTCTGTACCGATTTCTATCATTCTCTCCACATTCGGAGACGTCGCCTCCCCCAAATCTGTAATCAGGCCTTTGACGATACGCTCTTTCACTGCAGGAACTTTTATATAACGGGATTCGCAGACTCCGACAATATCACCGGTCGCGCCAAGCGCGTCGAGTACTGCACAATGGACGGAAGTATAAACGACAATATGACGTAACGGCACGCGAACAATCGTTCCATTGGGCATTCCTTCCGGCAAAGCCTTATTACGTGGAACCAGCAGGTAACGTTGCAACAACTTACCTTCGTTCCAGGGGTCGCGAACTTCCACCTGCGTATAGCCGTCATGCTCCGTCGCCCGATACCCTACCGCGTAACGAACCGAATCCGTCAGAGAAAACACATTGTTCGGAACATCCGTGGAATGTTCATTGCCGGAGCTGCGGTTCGCAGATGTCGTATTTGTTCCGGCAGACTTTTCTTCTTCCGAAGAAGAACTATGTCTTACGTTACAGCCCAACGTAAGACATAGTAACAATAATAAGCAGAAGCAATTGCGTATCATTGGTTTTTATTTTTTAATTATCTTTTTATTCCCGTGACTTTTATCGGATTTAATCCCGCTTCAAATTTATTGATAAATTGAATTGACTTGTTGAAGATGTATACGTCGCCATCATTTATCCAATCCGACGTCGTAATAAACAGATGCTCATAATCCGCATCATAATTGATTTGATAAGGACTTGATATCTGTATATCGCCAATAAAATTGTCAGATAAAACAGTATTGCCTGTTGCGTCATAAGAGTAATAATATATGTCGTCCGTTCCCCACTGCGAGTACACTGAATAAAGGATATTCCCGGCAGTTGTAAAGAATGTTCCGTCTATGCCCTCCATAACGGAAACTTCATCTGTTTCACTATTCAGTTTCTGTAGCGTATTAGGCACGTCTGCGTAATTGCCTTTTGAAATAATGTAGACATTTCCTCTATTATCCGATTCCATCTCGCTTGGATTTATTACCACTTCAATCTTTTTTATTTCAGTAAAAGAAGCAAGGTTTATTACGGAAACCGTTTTATCATATCCCGCTTCTGTGTTATAATCAAGTCCCCCGGAGTTAGCGACATATAATTTATTACTTGCTATCGCCATTTGTTCCGGATTACGTCCTACTTGTACTTTTGCTTCAATTTCAAGAGAAGCAGTGTCTATACGTGCAACATAACCATTGAAATAAGTAACATAAACCTTTCCTCCGTAAACGGCAAAACTACGCGGCTGACCTTCTGTCTTAATTTGTTTTATTGATTTGGCCTCAAGATCTGTGACCTCAACGGTTGATTCTCCATACATGGCAATATAAATTTTGCCTCCGTAAATAACCATATCTTGCCCCGTATCCCCTAAACGACGTCCGTTTTGAACCTCAAAAATATCTCTTGTTACTGTTTCTTTTTCTACATCGTACATAGAAAGGGTTGCATTGTTATTATTCATGTTCCCGCTATTCAATACATAAATATATTCAGCCGTTATCTCCGGTTTTTCCGTTGGGTCGTCATCATCGTTACAACTTGTTAAAAACGGCATTGCCATTATTGCCGCACATAAGGCAATCAGGAAAAAAAAATTCTTCTTCATAATTTTCTTTGTTTATTAATGATTTATAAATTAAATAAAACGCTCAACCGCCATGAGCGGCCGGGCATCGGATAATACTGAATGACGTCATATTGCGTATCCGCAATATTTAAAACTTCCCCCTGGACGCGCAAAGAAACGTTTTTCAATTTGAAAGTCCTGTTCAACGATACGCTTTGCTCCGTGTAAGCGTCCACTTTATTGGCTTTTATGTTTTGTGGTAAGGCATAACGTTCGCCCACAGCCGTCAGCAGATACGAAACATTCGCCCACGGCGTTTCGAATGTAGCCGAACCATTACCTGTATGACGCGGAGTATAAGGTATCTGGTCTTTATAATTCTTTGCCTCGGTATTTGTTACATCAATCGCATGCTGATATGTATAATTGCCTGAAAGCAGTATATTTATTTTTTTCGACAAGGGTATTTCCAGAGACAGGTTTATATCGGTTCCCTTTATCTCAACCTCTCCCATATTCATCATTTTCCAAATATATAAAGTATGAAATGCCACAATCTTATCTTCCACTTTATTATAATATCCATCGACCGAAAAACTCAAATAACGGATTATTTCTCCGATATTTCCGCTCCACGTCAGGCCGGCATTCCATTGCTTTGCTTTTTCCGGTTTTAAGTCTGTATTTCCCATACGCAGATAATATAGATCGGTAAAAGTCGGCACGCGGAAAATATCCTTGTACGAGGCCCGGAAGCGTAATGCGTTACTTTGGAACGGCCGCCACAAAAAAGCTATGGCAGGGGATAAATGCTTACGGTCATCAGGGAGATCGCTGTTCTCTACTTTATCGGAAATACAGGAACCAAGCGCGCTTCCCGTCAAAGTAAGCGAACTGCAAGTATATTGTAAGGCAAAAGCAGTCAATGAAGTATTCCGTTCAGGTTGAGCGGCATTGACGAAATTGTTATGGAGCTGCGTATGCACGTAGTCCGTCGTAAGCGAAGCGGAAAAACAGCTAAACGGATTATATAAAACACCGGCTGAACCGTAATATTCATGCTGCGTATTACGGTCTTCCTGAAATCCCGCCGCATATTTATCATTCACATCTTTATACCGAGAATAAGCATAAGCATATTTAGCGACCGCCTGAACCGCAAATTGCTTGTTTAATGGATTCTTATACCGCGCCTGAACAAAGCTGTTATCGTTCCAAAGCCGCTCGGCAGCTGTTTTATTATAAAAATTAGCAGAACCCGGCAACCCTCGTTCCGAATGGAATGTGTACAATTTCATTTCAAGATTTCCGCCTTTCCGGCCAAAATCGCCATACGCATTTCCTTCCAAACGAACGGTTTCTATATCGCTATTGATACGCCTTTCGCGCGTTTTAATCGTTCCATTTGTCAGCGTATAAGGATATTTGCTGTCCGCCCGCATATAATCCGCGTAAGCCGTCGCACTCCAACGGGCGCCCAATTTCCGGCTGTAGGACAAGACCGGATTAACAAAACCAAACGAACCGCCTTTTATTTTTATGGATAATAAATACGGTTTTTCACTTACAAAACGAGGTTTTTGAGTTTTGATATTAAGCGTTCCCGCCGAAGCGTAAACGCGCGCGGTTTGAAATATATCATCGCTCTGCCCTGTAGAAAGCGAAACCATATCCACATTATCAAGCGTAAACCGGCTGATATCAACTTGCCCGCTTTGGGCGTCCCCAATCGGAACGCCGTCATAATTGACCGCCGTATGATGTGCTCCGAGACTGCGAATAGACACAGTTTTAAGTCCTCCTATTCCTCCGTAATCTTTCACGGTAACACCCGAGAACCGGCGTACCGCTTCGGATAAGTCCTGTAGTCCGAGACGTTCGACGCCTTTATTATCAATCACTTGCAATGGAGCAGCTTGCTTCGTAACAGATACGCGTGATTGCGTAACAATTTCCACATCCGGAAGTTGCTGCACTTTTACGGTGTCCGTTTGCAAATCTTGCCGGGCGGAAACAACCGTAAATGAAGCAAAACACATACTCAAAAGGTATATGTTCATTCTAACAAGCCATTCTTTTTGCATAAAATCATTTTCAACATTCTATACCCGAAACATTGTAATAAACAATTTTGGCAGGTTTTCTGACTTGCTCTCCCTCTCACCGGCTGCCTTCCCGACCTCAAGGTCAGTGGCTTTTGAGAAATGCCGAGGTATAAAGAACTTACAGCTGCGGGTACAGTTCCGGTTTTACACCGGATTCCCTATTACTAACCGAACGCGAACGCAGTACGGTTACACCAAAATCAGATGCAAAGATAATGTATTTTTTTTATGCGCCAAACGATTAAATGAATTTTTATCACAATATGTCAACCTGTTGCTGCTATACTTTGCTCGGGATAAACTTGCGAGAAAAAAAGCAGAAAGCAGAACGCAAATAAGAACCATATAGCGGTTTGTAACGCCATCTTCCGACGGCTTCCTGCTTCCTGCTTCCGGCTTCCTGCTTTCTTGCTTTCGGCTTCCTGCTTTCTGCTGACATATCACAAAACCATGCCGCGCGCAGTTCTCCGTTGGAACGCTGATGTAACGCTGTATCTGCTGACATATCACAAAACCATGCCGCGCGCAGTATACATACAAGTTATCTTTTTATCGAGAAAACAAATTCAAGGCCGCCGGCGAGACGTCGTTTGGCCGTAATTGTTCCGCCATGCAGAAGGACGGCATTTTTTACGATGGAAAGGCCAAGTCCTGTACCTCCAATCCTGCGAGAACGGCCTTTATCTATACGGTAAAACCGTTCGAAAATACGCTCCAGATGTTCTTCCGGAATGCCTACTCCATTATCGCTGTAAGAAAAATAATACAATCCCGGATTTTCCGTATTACAATCAATATAAATATCCACGCCCTCTCCCGCGTATGCAATCGTATTATCAAAAAGATTCCGGAAGACGGAGTATAATAACGAACGATTCCCATAACACCAAAGGCTCAATGCCTCCGTACGGTTATGTACTTTTATCTTCTTTTCTTTCAAAAGGAAAGCGACGTCGCCACATACCTCCGTAATAAGCTCGGATAAATCCACCTTCGCCTTTTCAATAAGACCCGGCGCCTCGTCTATACGCGTTAGCGTTGATATATCGTGCAACAAAGAAGATAGGCGGGCGCTCTGCTGATAGCATTTTTCAATAAAATTATCCAACATTTCCGGCGAAAGCTCTTTATTGCTGATAATCGTTTCGAGGTATCCCTGTATGCTGCTCACAGGCGTCTTCAATTCATGCGCTATATTCTGTGTCAGCTGCTTTTTAATGCGAGACTGCTGTTCTTGCTGTTCAAGCAGTCTTCTTTGCTCCGAAACTAATGCATGTTTTGTTTTCTGCAAATGATTATAGATCTGCACCACATGACGAGAAATTTCTCCCACCTCGTCGTTAGAAAAATGCATGGGATATTCGTTTACATCCTCGCCATTCTCTACTTTCGCCACAAAATCATTCAGGCGATTAATATTTCCCCCCAAATGGCGCATCACATTATAAAAGATAACGATGAAAATAAGCAGGATAACGACTGTTACGAAAATATACAACGGCTCTACTTTCAGATTCGAAACGAGAACCGGATCATAAGGTATGGCAGAGCGGATAACATAGTTATCGTATTTCTTTGCCGAATAAAAATAAACGTCTCCTGTTAATACGGAGCGACGACGCACATCATATCCGGATCCCTTTTCGATTGCCTGCTTTACTTCTTTACGTGTAGCATGGTTTTCCACATTCTCTATGTTTGGCGCTTCCGAATCATATAAAATATTCCCTGATAAATCCATGACGGAAATACGGGAAACTTCTTTTGAACCTGCTTCTCGCAAAGGAACGCCACGGTTCAACTCTTTATCGATAGAATCATTCCATCCGGTTAATTTATTGCTCAAAAGTTCTATTTTATGTTGTTTCTCCCTCATATACTGAAATCCCGCAAAACAGACGCTTAAAAGTACAAGCACAGCTATTACCGACCAGAAAAGCCGTAAATGGAATTTTGCGTATGTTTTCTTTGGAATATTCATAACAACCACAAAAATAACAATATTTTAAATTCTACGGATATAGATAAAAAACTACATTTCAAAGCAGTACCCATATCCTAAACGCGTAACAATATTTTTGTCATAGGGAACAATTTTCTTTCTCAAGCGCGTAATATGTACGTCTACCGTACGGTCTGTCACAAACACATCATCCGGCCATACGGTTTTCAACAATTCCTCCCGCGAAAAAACCCTTCCCTGTTTTTGTAAAAACAAGGATAATATTTCAAATTCTTTTTTTGTCAGGGGTAAGTTCACGCCATTAATATAAGCCTTTTTAGCTACTATATCAAGCAACAGCTTATCATAGCTAAGGGAAGAATCCGGTTTTTCGTTTACATTCTCCCAATGAGTTCTGCGAAATACGGCTTCTACCCTCGCAATCACTTCTTTAATGGAAAAAGGCTTGGATATATAATCGTCAGCTCCAAGATTAAGTCCGCGTACCGTATCATCTTCCGTATCTCGCGCCGTACAGAAAATAATCGGAACAGACGCCGTATTTTTATTCTTCTTTATAATATCAGCCATCTGAAACCCCGAAATATTACTCATCATAACATCCAATATAAAAAGATTATACACGGAAAGATCCATAGATAACGACTCTTCGGCCGAAAATGCCGTATCTACTTCATAACCTGCATTTTCCAAATTAAATTTAAGTATTTCACAAAGACTTTCTTCGTCGTCTACAACCAGAATACGTTTTTTTTTCATGCGTACATTTTTAAATTTTTAACACTAAGGAAACATGGAACTCACAAATGTTCATAACTCTTTGGCGCAAGCCGTTTTTTTTAACGCTTCGCTAAAAGACCGTTGGTTCATGTTCGTTTCATGCGTACATTTTTTAATTTTTAACATTAAGGAAACATGGAACTCACAAATGTTCATAACTCTTTGGCGCAAGCCGTTTTTTTTAACGCTTCGCTAAAAGACCGTTGGTTCATGTTCGTTTCATATTATAATACTATTAACCTTTTATTAAATTAAGATTCCGGAGCAAAGATATATAAATATCCGACGCTTTTTCGATTGTAACACAAATGTAACATAAACGTCGCATGGTCGTAACAAAAACTCCACTCTTTTGCACAGGAAAAGTAACATCATAAATTCATTGTGACGTCCATGGAAATTTTCTATTTCGGATTAATTACATTTCTGTTTATTTTGGCAACTTTCGATCTTGTCGTAGGAGTAAGCAATGATGCTGTAAACTTCCTTAACTCTGCCATAGGCGCCAAAGCTACGTCATTCAAAACAATCATAGCTATTGCCGCCATTGGCATTTTATGCGGCGCCCTGATGAGTAATGGGATGATGGAAATCGCACGACATGGAATATTCCGTCCGGAACAATTCTATTTTAATGAGTTGATTTACATATTTTTAGCAGTAATGATTACCGATATCATCTTACTTGACGTTTTCAATTCACTCGGTATGCCGACGTCAACGACTGTGTCTATGGTATTTGAGTTATTGGGAGGAACATTCGCCCTTGCCATGCTTAAAATAATCAGCGATACGACAGGTTCCCTGGCTTTTGCCGATTTACTGAATACCGAAAAAGCGCTATCCGTTATATTCGGTATTTTTTTATCGGTAGGCATTGCTTTCTTTTTCGGAACGCTTGTCCAGTATATCGTACGAATGATATTTACCTTTAATTACAAAAAACGTCTTAAATGGGGTATCGGAATATTCGGTGGAATCGCAGCCACCTCCATTATCTATTTCATGATAATAAAAGGGATTAAAGAGGCTTCCTTTATGACTGCAGAGATGAAAAGCCTGATTCGGGAATATTCCGGAACAATCGTTTTCGTTTGCCTTATCTTTTTCACTATATTAATGCAGGTTTTATACTGGCGTCATGTGAATGTATTCAAAGTGATTGTGTTGATGGGAACATTTGCGCTCGCATTAGCATTTGCAGGAAATGACCTTGTAAATTTCATCGGCGTTCCCCTTGCCGGTTTTTTCGCTTATCTTGATTTTGCAGCAAACGGAACGTCGGCAGGAGCAGATAAATTTCTGATGAGTTCGTTAAACGGACCGGCGCAAACGCCATTCATATTCCTGTTGATAGCAGGGATTATCATGGCGTTATCATTAACCTTCTCCAAGAAGGCGCAAAATGTGGTGAAAACGTCTCTCGATCTATCAAAGCAAGAAGCTGGAGACGAGATGTTCGGTTCTTCATTACTGGCGCGCAGTCTCGTCCGCCATACGACAAACGTATCAGGCGGACTGTTGGCCATTCTTCCCAATAATTTCAAAAAGTGGATGGATTCGCGTTTCAACAAAGAAGAAGTAATATTAGAAAAAGGCGCATCATTCGACCTCGTTCGCGCATCCGTAAATCTGATGCTTGCCGGTCTTTTAATTGCTCTTGGTACATCATTGAAATTACCGTTGTCTACAACCTATGTAACATTTATGGTTGCGATGGGTTCGTCATTGGCAGACCGTGCATGGGGACGCGAAAGCGCCGTTTTCCGTATCACGGGCGTTATGTCTGTTATCGGAGGTTGGTTTATTACTGCCGGAGTCGCATTCATCGTGTGTTTTGCGGTAACGTTAGGTCTGTGTTTTGGCGGAATCATCGCTGTCGTCGCCATGATAGGCCTTGCAGCGCTCATACTGATACGAAGCAATATACGCTATCGTAAAAAAACAAAAATAAAAAAGTCCGATGAAATATTCAAAACAATCGTATCCTCGCATGATAAGGAAGAAGTATGGAATCTGCTTAAAAAACATTCAAGCGAGACATTATCCGGAATAATCGAATTTGCAAAAGAAGCATATACCAAAACGACAACCGGATTCATTCATGAAGACCTGCGTATCCTTCGAAAGGTAAATTCGGAGTTGAACACGCACAAGGAGATGTTGAAAAAAATAAGAAAACAAGGACTGATGGCGTTAAGACAGATTGACAAAAACATCGCCCTGGAAAAAAACACATGGTTTCATCTGGCAAACAACAGTATAGAGCAAATGATATACTGTATGAAACGAATGAATGAACCCTGTAAAGAACATGTGGATAATAACTTCAACCCATTACCTGGAGAATACGCGGATGAATTTACTGTGATCAGGGAGTTTTTTGAGTCATTAATGGAACGCATTAAATATTCCATAGAAAACTCTGATTACAAAAATTATGAACAGCTATTTTTCACAAGCCACCACGTTTCCGAAGAGTTTTCCCGTCTGAGACATAAACAAATCGAACGTATTCAGGAAAGTAAGAATGAAGACTTGAACGTGTCTATTGTCTATATAAATATATTACAGGAATCACAGGAATTAGTAAGTATATTACGCCACTTGTTACGTGCAAGCCGCAAATTTCAAGCAGACTAAGATTTATGAAAACATCAGGATTGTTTATTCTGACGCTTACGTTCCGTTTCACCCAGTATAATTTTACGCATGCGCATGGAATGAGGCGTTATTTCAACGTATTCATCTGCTTTAATATATTCCAGCGCGTCTTCCAGACTGAAAATTATCGGAGGCGCCAGAGACATTTTCTCATCCGAACCCGAAGCGCGCATATTCGTAAGTTTCTTCGATTTCGTCACATTTACTACCAGGTCTCCCTCTTTAGAATGCTCGCCAACTACCTGTCCGGCATACACTTCTTCACCCGGAGCGATAAAGAAACGTCCCCGCGATTGCAGGTTATTTAATGCATAAGCATAAGAGGAACCGGTTTCCATCGCAATAATCGAACCGTTCTGGCGACGCTCTATTTCACCCTTCCATGGTTGAAACTCTAAAAAACGATGCGCCATAATCGCTTCTCCCGCAGAAAGAGTTAATATAAGATTATTAATTCCGATGATTCCGCGTGATGGGATCGTAAATTCAAGAAAAGTTCGTTCATTCTTGCTTTCCATCATTGTTATTTCTCCTTTGCGTTTTGTAACGATATCAATCACACGACTCGCGCATTCATCAGGCAGATTAACGGTCAGGCTTTCGACAGGTTCGCACTTAACGCCATCTACTTCCTTAATGATAACCTGCGGCTGTCCTACTTGCAATTCATAACCCTCACGACGCATTGTTTCAATAAGCACAGACAAATGCAGCACGCCACGCCCGAATACATTCCATGAATCGGCCGAACCCGTCGGTTCCACACGCAATGCAAGGTTTTTATCAAGTTCTTTCTCCAGACGTTCAAATATATGGCGTGATGTAACAAATTTACCGTCTTTACCGAAGAAAGGAGAATTATTTATTGTAAAAAGCATTGACATGGTAGGCTCGTCAATCGCAATTGTCGGCAATGGTTCCGGAGCGCTTACATCAGCAATTGTTTCTCCGATTTCAAAACCCTCAATACCAATCAAGGCACAAATATCTCCCGATGAAACCGCGTCCACTTTCTTCCTTCCTAACCCTTCGAAGACGTCAATTTCCTTTATCCTTGAACGCACTTGTGAGCCGTCGCGCTTACAAAGCGCCACGTCTTGTCCCTCGCAAAGTTCGCCGCGATGAACTCGCCCTACAGCAATACGACCGACATATTTCGAAAAGTCAAGCGAAGTAATCAACATCTGCGAAGGTCCTTCGAGCATTTCCGGCTCAGGGATATATTCGATGATATCGTCAAGCAACATATAAATATCATCCGTCGGGTTCTGCCAGTCACGCGACATCCATCCTTGTTTCGCCGACCCGTATATCGTCGGAAAATCAAGCTGTTCTTCCGTCGCGTCAAGGCTGAACATCAGATCGAACACCATCTCCTGCACTTCCGAAGGACGGCAGTTCGGCTTATCAACCTTGTTTATCACAACAATAGGTTTCAACCCTATCTGGATGGCTTTTTGTAAAACAAAACGCGTTTGCGGCATAGGTCCCTCAAACGCGTCAACAAGCAACAGGCATCCGTCTGCCATGTTGAGTACACGTTCCACCTCGCCGCCAAAATCGGCATGTCCCGGAGTATCAATAATATTAATCTTATAGTCTTTGTAATTGATTGAAACGTTTTTGGCCAGAATCGTGATACCACGTTCACGTTCCAGGTCATTATTATCAAGGAATTGGTCTGGCTCCGCCTGTCCCTCACGGAAAAGCTTTCCGGCCAAAAGCATCTTGTCCACCAAAGTTGTCTTACCATGGTCAACATGTGCTATAATAGCGATATTTCTAATTTTTTGCATAAATAATAATTATTTGAGGCGACAAAGTTACGTTTTTCCATCCTAAAATGAAAGAGAACAGCACACTTTGACAGAAATAAACATTCAAAAAGAGGGTGGCGCTTTAAAAAGTATGCTGCTATAAAAAATGGCAATCAGGGCGAAAAGTATTACTTTTGTAATATGACAATCTAATTCAAGTTTCCCACATAAAATAATGGCATAAAAAACAAGCGAATAGAAAAAAAGTCGTATCTTAGTAGTGTTATAATCTATTCATTTACAACAAAATCTATCGCTTGTTATGGAAACAAAAATAAGTCAAATATCCGAGTTATCCAACTTATTGTCAAAAGAAGATTCGCTCAATGTCAATTTGATTCGTTTATTTAATCGTTTTGGACTTGGGAAGGCTCATGAAACTGCAGGAGTAGATGCGGAAAATTCGGAAATTATTCGAAATTGTATATACGATTTGCAGAACAAAAATATTACCTTTGTAGTCGTCGAACACAAGCGACAGTTGCGTGATAGTATTGTAAATAAAGTAAAAAGTAATTGAATTGGAATTGGGAACAATAAAAAGTGTAATTTTATTAAATAGCGAAACAGATTGTCATGGATATAGCGACTAAAAAATTAGATAAAACAACGAGCGACAAAGTAAGTTTCATTACTTACATTATCCCTGAATTTGCCCGCACGTATAAAATGTGCAGGACGCTTATTTTTACCTGAAAAAATACGTCGGACTGGACTTTTTGCGCCGGCGCTGGTGGGCTTTGCATACCGACAATGATATTTGGGCGGTACACGATATATACGAAATTTGTCGTAAAAACGGAGGGATGAGATGAAGGTATATCACGGGAGTTATACGAAAATAGAGAGGATTGATTTATCAAAATGTATGCCGCATAAAGATTTTGGCAGAGGTTTTTATGTAACAAAATTCCGTGAACATGCCGAAAATTGGGCGAAAATTATAGGCGAGAAAAACGATACACAAGAATTAGTAACTGAGTTTGATTATACCGAAACGGCTTTTGCCAAAAGTATTTGCAAAATAAAGCATTTTGATAGGTACGATGAAGAATGGCTTGATTTTGTTGTAATGAACAGAGACAGGAAAATAGCGGAACCGGCTCACGATTTCGATATTGTAGAAAGTCCGGTGGCAAACGATAAAGTGCAGGTAACATTACGATTGTACCTGAATGAGGTGGGCACGATATTCTATTGCAAAAAACTCGCAAGAAAACTTGTAAATTGCAATAGAATTACAGTAGAAATCTCAATAGGCGCTCAAAGAAAAATTTAAGAAATTCATCATTCTGCTTATTATCAAATAAATATAAAACAATTGTATTGAGAGAAATTTGCGAAAAAACTAATATTTGCTTAATAAAGTAATAGTACCCAGAGCCGGTACATATCCGTATAAATATAAGAAATCAAAAGAAAATAACATACTATATTACAGCCGTTTATGATTTTCGTTTGTTTGCCGTTTTACCCCATTTTTGCCTGTTTTTTGTCATATAGTACACTTTTAGTACACCTTGAAATTCCAAAATATTTTATACCTTTGCAAGCAAAAGAAGACATTGATAATCAGTACTAATTTAAAGTATCAAA
>JAIROL010000250.1 GCA_031257565.1 Tannerella sp.
ATGAGCGATAAGCTGACGACCCGTTTTGAGCAGGAACCGGAAAATATAAAGTCATCGCTGTCAAAGAAAAGAGGCGTTAAAGAAGAGAGCGCGGTCAACCGGCGAATCGGCAGGCTGCAACAAAAATATCCGTCGATAAGCAAACTGTACGCCATAGCGCTAAAGGCAGAAACTTTATTTGGTCTGTTCGAAATAATGATTAACATATTCAGATGGAGTCATTCCATGAAACTCTTTAAATGAATTTGAAAAATGAGATAAGTTTGAAAATCCTGTAGCATAAGCCACCTCCGAAATAGTTAGTTTCTTACTAAGAAGAAGACTTGCAGCTTGTTTTAATCGGATACTTCGAATAAAATCACGTGATGACAAGCTGGTAAGTTCTTTGAGCTTTCTGTGTAAATGAACACGACTTAATCCAACGGAATCGGAAAGCATCTCAACATTCAGCTCAGGATTACTAAGATTATTATTAATAATTCTCATAATTTTCTCCAAAAGAACTTCATCCGAAGACCTTAATTCAATCTTTGATATTTTATCTTCTTGTTCTTGCACTCCTGTATATTTGGCCTTCAAACGAGCTCTGTTTCGAATTAAATTATCAGCTGTTTTTGCAAGTTCATTTATATTGAATGGTTTAGAGATATAAGCATCTGCTCCAATTTCAAGACCTTCAATTTTATTCTCGATATTTGATTTTGCAGTGAGTAAAATGATCGGGATATGACTTATATTTACATTTTGTTTTATTTTCCGACATAATGTTATCCCATCCATTTCCGGCATCATAATATCGCTGATTACCAAATCCGGTTGTTGAAGAAGAATTGCATTATATCCGTCTTTCCCATTTATGAAGTCAGTTATTCGAAAAAAATGCGACAATTCGTTTTTAAGATAAAGCCTTATTTCATCGTCGTCTTCTACAATAATAATCTTATAATTCGTTTTAGACTTAGCCTTTTTTACATTTTGTATCTCCATCCCAATTGCGTTATCAGTATATTCTGAAAGTTTTTCTTCTGATCCGTTAAAAAGAGAGGAATCCTCAAATTCATCAGGTTTTAAATGGCTATTGCCCAATGGTAGTTGAATAATAAACCGACTTCCTTGAATATCATTTCGATTAACAGCCAGAATACTTCCATGATGCAATTCGACCAACAATTGAGACAGATGTAACCCGATTCCGGTCCCAAAGTTAGAGTTTGTTGATTCGATTTGATAAAAACGTTCAAATATTTTCTCCACCTTATTTTCATCAATGCCAATGCCGGAATCGGATACTGTGATTTGAAAAAAATCTTCTGATGGAGAGTCGTCTTTGTTTTTTCCCGTCTCTAACTTAATTTCAACAACGCCTCCATCCGGTGTAAATTTAAAAGCATTTGAAAGTAAATTAAGCAATACTTTATCAAAATTGTTGAGGTCAATCCAAACCTTTAGTTGTTCATCTTTGTGTACAAATTTGAAGTTTATGTTTTTATTTATTGCTTGATATTCAAAAGTTAACATCAGATCATTAATAAAACCAACTATATCAGTTTCCCGAAATCTCAATTTCATTTGTCCTTTATCAAGTTTTCGAATATCCATAAGTTGATTAATCAGTCTTAATATTCGTTTTGCATTTCGATAAATAATTAGATAAGTTTTATTCAATTGTTCATCATTGTTTTTAGCCATAAGTTTTTCTAATGGACTTATAATTAAAGACATGGGGGTTCTTATCTCATGAGAAATGTTTATGAAAAATTGTAATTTTGCTTCATTGATTGCTTCATTATGTTCTTTTTGTATTAACTTCTGCTTAAATTTAAAACGAGAGGAATAATAGTTATAAATCCCTAATAATAATATAATAGTAAGTACTATATATAATAGTTTTGCCCACCATGATGCATACAAGGGAGCTTTAACAATGATAATAAATGCTTTCTCCGGAGAAAGAGTTTGATTATCAGATGCTCTTACAAATAAGGTATAAGTTCCGGGAGAAAGGTTGTTATAGGTAATTTGATTGATCCCGACATAGGTTGACATCCAATTATTGTTTAGCCCTTCCATTTTATATTGATAACTGATGCGTTCGGCATTGGCATAATCCATTGAACTTAGTTCTAAACTAAAGGAGTTTTCGTTGTGAGAAAGAATAAATTTAGAAGCATCAATAATAGGAGATTTAACCCCAAGTACGTTAACACCCTGTTTTTTAACTTTATTAGGCAAGAAAAAGCCGGTTAAAACTAAATTCAGATCTCTTTTGTTTTCTTGGATTGAATTTGGATTAAAAAAAGTAATACCATTGGCGCCTCCAAAAAAAACATTGCCTTCAGAATCTCGAAAAGAAGCGCCCCTGGTAAATTCATTTCCTTGAATGCCGTCTCCGATGTAATAGCTTATAAACTGCTTACCTTCAATATCACATTTGCATATCCCATGATAAGTACTGAGCCAGATATTTCCATCACGACCTTCTTCAATTCCACAAATAACGTTGTTTGGAAGACCATCATCGGTCGTAAATTTCACAAACTCTTTTGAAAACTTGTTGAATACGAATAATCCATCAGTTGTACCAATCCATATTTTCCCCAATTTATCTTCTGATAAGCTAATCACAACAGTCGAAGGTAATAGGTTATTTTGGTTGAAATAGTTGATGAATGAATTGTTTTTTGGATTATAGCAGCTTAGCCCTTTATAATGTCCAATCCAAATCAATCCTTCCTGATCGCAATGAATTGAATTGATCCAGTCATTACACAATTCATCGACAGTTAAGATATCACGTTCCGTTTTTGATGACTCGAACTGTTTAATTGATCCTGTAGCGCTTATTATAAACATTCCGGATCCATAAGTACCTACTATGATATTGTTGTTTTTATCTTGAGCAATGTAATACACCTTTTGACCGGACAATTCGTGAACGTACTCGGCACGTCCGGTTCTTTTGTCCATTTTTGCTAATCCTTGGGTGTAGGATCCAAGCCATAGATTTCCATTATTATCATCTAAAATACTAAGAATAGTATTTGAAATGGAATGATGTGCTGATGTTTGCATGAAATGAGCTATCCTTTGTCCCTCGGCATTAACGCCATAAATACCTCCATTATCTACTCCTACCCAAGTCGTCCCATTTTGATCTTTACAGATTGACATGACGCATCCACTCCCTATCGGACTTTGATCATATTGTTTGAATCCCCAATATCCGAATTGATTTGAGATGCGAGGAATAAATGCAACTCCTTTTTGAAAAATGCCAAGCCATAAATTCCCATCACGGTCTTGTAAAATAGAATGTATTTTCCCACGTGATACATCATAAGGGAATATATTCAATTTATAACTGCTTATACATTGATTTTCATAGTCGTAATACTTTAAACCCTGGCCATCAGCGCCTATAAGCAAATTGTTATCAGAATCCCAAAAGAAGCTTTTTACAAAAAGTTCATTTCCTTCATAATAAGGAATCTGCTTGATATATCGAGTTTTTTTGTTATATACATTAAGTCCGTTAGTCAAGGTTCCAATAAGTATATTTCCCGATCTGTCTTCAGTAATGGCAGATACATATTCACTACTTAAACCCGTTTTTTCATCAAAATAATCAATAGTTTCAGTTTTTGTATCATAGCAATATAACCCTCCGGTTTCAATTCCTATCCAGAGGTTTTCATTTCGATCCTGATAGATCAGGTTAATAAAGCTACTACTTATTTTGTTGGATAGCTCATGATAATGTGCTGTTTTTTCATCCTTTTTCAGGATGTAAATTCCTTGACCTGAAGTTGAAATCAAAATGTCGCCATTAGACATTTCCGAAAAATTGGTGATATGAGGATATACTTGGTTTTTTGCAAGCCCAAACATCGCTATTTCCTCAAATGAATCAGAGATTAAATTGTACTTCATGAGTCCATTGAGAGTACCGATATATATTTGTTTATTTTTATCTTCAAATATTGTTCTAATATAATTATGGGTCAGAGAAGTAGAATCCCCTTCAATATTATTGTAAACTGTAAAATTGTTGCTATCATACTTATTAAGACCCCATTCAGTGGCAATCCAAATAAATCCATTACGGTCTTGAACTATTTTATTGACAAGGCTGTTGGATAATCCATTATCTGTAGAGTAAAATTTAGGACTTTGTGAATGAATTAGAGTGTGTGAATTAAGCCCTAAAAAAAGCAGAAAAAGAAGCGCTGAAAGTTTAATTTTCATTTGTATAGATTTTAAAAAACATATACAAATATCCATCAAAAAAATGAACAATCCAAAAAATATAACTTAAGTTTCTCACTTGTTTGAGAGCCCCCCTTCAAAAGACCTATGTTTCATTTGAGTTATTGTCAGACGCCTGATTTTCAGTGTGATCAAAAAGTTTTAATTAGGCGATTCGTATATGGCGTTTGTAATAGTGTTCCATTGCGGCAAGCAAACATTCCATCTTTGCGGCAAACTCATGGTTTTCCATGAGTTGTTCGATGAGTTCTTCCGGAGTTCGGTCTATCTTATATGTGAAATTATATGAATATAAATGAAAAAAAGTCCAGTGTTACATCAAGATATTGAAAATGTTACATTTTTATGTAAGATGTTACATACGGAATAATTCTTGGAATATAAATTAACTCCTTTTTTGCGATTAGTGGATATATTTGTAAAATCTTAACTCAATAAAGTTTATGAATTTTGTAAACAAATTATTAACCTAATTAATTAATTAATAAACATGAAAGATATGATGCGAAATCCTCGAAAACTGTTAATGTTTTTCTTTCTTGCTGTGCCTCTTTTGCTTTCGGCGCAAACGATAACTGTGAAAGGATTGGTTGTTGATCAATCAGGCGAACCTTTAATAGGTGTCAGTATTGTTCAAGCGGATAGATCTTCTAATGGTACTTCTACAGATGTAAATGGAAATTTTTCGATTCAAATTCCTCCTGACGCTTCTCTTACTTTTTCGTATATGGGTTTTTTCCCTCAAACTATTGAAGTACAAGGAAAAACGACTATTCATGTAGAATTATTGGAAGATACATATGCTTTAGACGAGGTTGCTGTGATAGGATATGGAACCATGAGAAAAAGTGACCTGACCGGCGCAGTCTCCTCTATTGCTGCTGATGCTATCGGGAAATCTGTTACCACTTCTATCGATCAAGTATTACAAGGACGCGCTGCAGGTGTTCAGGTACAGCAAAATACCGGGATGCCCGGTGGAAGTTCGTCAATCCGTATTCGAGGCGTCAACTCGCTCAATGCTTCAAACGAACCGATTTTCGTCATTGATGGCGTTATAATCGATGGTTCCACAGGATCAGGAAGTGAAAATGCATTATCGTCCATCAATCCTTCGGACATAGTTTCGATGAATATCTTAAAAGATGCTTCAGCAACTGCTATTTATGGTTCGCGTGCTGCCAATGGCGTAATTATCATTACAACCAAAAGGGGAGGTAAAGGAGAGGCTATGATTACTTACGACGGATACATGGGCGTTCAACAAATGCCCCAAAAACTCGACTTGCTAAATTTAAGAGAATACGCAGTACATAAAAACGAACGTGCAGAACTGGGTATTGTTTTGAAGGACGATAATTTTGTCCGACCAGATTTATTGGGAGGTGGAACCGATTGGCAAGATGAATTGTTTACCAATGCTTTTATGCAAAGCCACAACTTATCTGTGGCCGGAGGTAACGACAAGAATTCATATATGTTGAGTGGAGCCTATTTAGATCAAGAAGGTATTGCAGTCGGTTCCGGTTTTGAGCGTATAAATTTGCGGGGAAGTTTTGATTCGCAAGTAAAAAGTTATCTAAAGATGGGAGTTAGTTTCGCTTTCAGTAATTCTAAGCAAGACATCACTGTTTCTGATGAATCATTGATAAAAATAGCCTTAAAACAAACGCCGAATGTAGCAGTGAGGAATGCAGACGGTAGCTACGATGGACCTGATACCGACGAATATGTGCAAAACAATCCCGTCGGTTTGGCGATGATTAAAGAAAACAGAAACGAAAAAATGGGTATACGTTCAAATACCTACGCCGAATTAACTTTAATGGATGGATTAACATTCAGAAGTGAAATCTCCCTTGACTATGGTATCAATAACTCGTATAAGTTCGATCCTTCTTATAGTTTTGGAGCTTTAGTTAATGAAGTGAGAGAAGGTGCATTCTCTAAATCATACAGTAAATTCTGGAACTGGAGAAATATTGCTACTTACAACAAATCATTTGGTATTCATACCATCAATGCAATGTTGGGACAAGAAGTGCAGAAATCTCATTGGGAATATCTCTATGGTTATCGTTCGGGATATTTGACTAATGGAGCGACAGACCTGAATTTAGGTGATGCTACTACTGCAAGAAATGACGGAAGTAGCGGAGGAAGTGCGATTATGTCTTATTTTGGTCGATTGTTTTATTCGTTTAACGATCGATATTTGCTGACTGCCACTTTGCGTCGTGATGGTTCCTCCAGCTTTCATCAAGACAACCGTTGGGGCTGGTTTCCTTCGACTGCTTTAGCATGGAGAGTTTCAGAAGAAGATTTTTTGAATGATAATGAATATATCAGTAATCTCAAATTACGCTTGGGTTGGGGGGCTGTAGGAAATCAAAATATTCCTGCTTACTCATATATGGCTACCTATTCTTCTGTTGCCACAAACTGGGGAACGGGATTACTGGTTAGTAATACCCCTAATAAAGCGCTACAATGGGAAACCATTAAATCCAGCAATGTTGGTCTTGACTTTAGTTTGTTTAGAAACAAATTGGAGTTCATTGTCGATGTATATTATAAAAAAACAAACAACCTTTTGTTGCAACTGCCTTTGCCGGGATATGTTGGTACAATCGGACAAGGGTCGGCATCTGCTCCTTGGGCTAATATTGGTTCTTTAGAAAACAAAGGAATAGAACTGACAATCAATATTTCAAACATTGAAAAAAAAGATTTTCAATGGAGATCTAATTTAGTATTTTCAACCAACAGAAATAAAGTTTTGTCGCTTGATACCGAAACTAGTTTGATTAACAAAACCATCCAAGAGGGTTCGGATATCACAGTAATTACTCGAACCGCTGTCGGAGAACCGATTGGACAATATTATGGTTATAAAATTATTGGTCGATTTGAAAAAGCGACTGATTTTTATTATAAAGATGCAGAAGGAAACGTCAAACCGGTTGCATTACCCAAAGATATGAGTATCGGTGAAAATGGGATCTGGATTGGTGACTATATATTTGCCGACATTAATGATGACGGTGTGATTGATGAAGAAGATCGCACTTACATCGGAAATCCCGAACCAAAATTCACGTACGGAACCGGTAATACTTTTTCATTTAAAAATTGGGAACTAAACGTTTTCTTAACCGGATCATATGGAAACGATGTAGTTAATTACCAACGTCGATGGTTGGAGAATCCTCGCGAAAATACGAACTTGCTAAAAAAAGCAATCGGCTATGCCAAATTAGCATTGATTGATTCGAATGGTCCGAACGATTATCGTAATGTTCACATCGTAGGAGGCAATTGGGATATGCCACGTATAGGAGCTTCATCTGCTTCTTCAAGTTCGAACTACCGTTTCAGTGATAAATTTGTAGAAGACGGATCCTTTTTAAGAATCCAAAACATTTCGATTGGATATTATTTACCTGAAAAATGGGTCAATAGAATCAGATTGGAGAATGTTAAAATATATGCCAATCTGCAAAATGTGTATACTTTTACAAAATATTCGGGATATGATCCGGAAATTGGTTCGACTAATCAAGATGCGCTTATGACGGGAATTGACAATGCTCGTTATCCTTCTCCTCGTATTTATACGTTTGGTTTAAATCTTTCTTTCTAACACAATAAACAGCAATAACACAATGAAAACGAATAAAATAATATATATCATCATTGCCGGTCTGTTTTTTTTATTTGCGGGTTGCAAAGATTTTCTTGATATTACACCCAATGATCGAATCACTGAAGAGAATTTCTATCAAAATGAAAGTGACTTTAAAGCAGCAACTTCACCGCTTTATAATAAAGTATGGTTTGATTTTAATGACAAATTCTATTATGCTTTAGGCGATGGAAGAGCTTACAATTTATACGCACCCTATTCGGATTATATTTATCCTTTTAGCGACTTATCCGAAACAGGACTTACCGGCCCGCTTGTATTGGCATGGCAAGCTTTTTACAATGTTATTCAACAATCAAATAAAGTAATTATTGGTATTAATGGGAGTAGTGTGAGTAACGAAATTAAGAATCCATATATCGCAGAAGCAAGGTATATTCGGGGAGTTGCATATTGGTATTTGGCTTCACTTTGGGGAGATGTTATTATTTCAGAGAATCCTGATTTGTTGGTCAGTAATCCGATTGTTAATACCAATCCGCGAAAAGATGTATTTGAGTTTGCCATCAGGGATTTGGAATACGCCGCAAAATATCTTTCGGAGACTTCCGGGCAGAATGGACGTTTAACAAAATACAGCGCGTATGGTATGTTGTCCCGTTTGTATTTATCAATATCGGGTTTGAGCGATAATCCGAATAAAGGAACGCGTGATGAGGTTTATTTGAACCTGGCCAAACAAGCAGCAGAATTTGTCATTACCAAAAGCAATTTTAAGTTGATGGCCAATTACGCTGATCTATTTACTATCGAAAATAATAATAATTCGGAATCTCTTTTCGCCTTACAATGGGTTCCGAATGGAGACTATGGAGTGACTAATACACAACAGGCTTACTTCGCATGTGGTTCTGAAATTACAGGTGATGATGCAGCGTGGGGATATTGGACACGTGCTGCGTATGATATTTTGCTTCAATATGAATCAAGAGATATCCGTCGCAAAGCCACTTGGATGGGCTGGGGAGATTTTTATCCCGAAATAAGCAAATCAACCGGAGGATTTACCTACGAAAAGACAAGAGAAGCGTGCAATGTGAAAAAAGGTGTTGTCGGTTCAAAGGGTGATAATGCTGCTATTTCCCGTATGAATTCATCTTTAAATACATATATGATGCGACTAGCTGAAGTGTATTTGATTTATGCCGAAGCTACTTTGGGAAATGGGACCAGCACAAGTGACGCTCAAGCCTTAAAATATTTTAATGCCATTCGTATACGGGCAGGTCTTGATGCCAAAACAAGTATAACTTTTGAGGATATCCGACAAGAACGTCGCCTCGAATTGTGTATGGAAGGTCAATACTGGTATGATTTGGTACGCTGGTCGTATTACAAGCAACAAGAAGTAATTAATTATATTACTGCCCAAGATAGAGGAACCATTACACCAATATTGTACGAAGGTGTATCAAATAAAGTGAGCGTAGATCCAAGTCGTGATCCAAGTACACGTTCCATTGGCAATATTGATGAAACAATTTTTATTTTACCCTATCCGGAGTCTGAATTAGTACAAAATCCGCTTCTTAAAGAAGCGCCTGTACCTTTTCAATTTTCAGAAGATAGAATTACTGATTTATTTCAATAACGTATTATGGCAAAACAAATGAAAAATAGATTAAAATATAGAAACATACTACTGAGTGTATTGCTCTGTATGGTAGTGATAAGCGCTTGTGACAATGACGATGATATAGCAAGCTCTCCGATCTCGGTTCAGAAAATCTTTTTGGAAGACGCCGATTCAAACGTTCCGGATAGAGAGGTCAAATATGCTCGTTTAGGACAGCTTTTACGAATTGAAGGTTCAGGATTCTTGGGATTAAAACGTGTTTATATCAATGGATATTCAACCTACTTTAATCCGGTATTCGTAACAGACAATTCCATGTTGATTCGTGTCTCAGAAAATACGCCCACTACAGAGTCCGATCCCGGCGATAGAAATAAAATACATTTTGTGAAAGATGCTACAGCATTCACCTACGAATTTGAAATCCGCGCTTCGGCGCCTGCTATCACCGGTGTTTCGCATACAATGCCTCTTGCCGGAGAATGGATTACGGTATATGGAACCGGTTTGTATGAAGTAAACAGAGTTGTTTTCCCCGGAAATATTGAAGAGACAAGCGAGATAGCAAACGGAGAAGACGGCGAATCCTTTATGGTAAAAGTACCTGCGGGAGTTTCGGAAGATGGTGGTTCTTTGTTAATTGAATGTGCTAATGGAGGAGCTTATTCTCCTGCATACTTCAATTTCAAAGCCGGAGTAATTCTAAATTTCGATGGACGAGGCTCACAAGGTTCTTGGGGAAGTTCGGTAAGTATGATTAAACCTGAAGACTTAGAATCTGCTTCAGTCGGATTTGGAAACGTATCACAAGGAACATATTGTGCGCATCGCCCGCAGCGCATTGCATCGTTCGACGCGGGGAAAAATCGTTGTTCCGAAGTGTGGACTGCCGGAAATGGAGTCGATGACTGGCGCGGACAACTTACTCCGTACATCCCCGCATCCACTCCTTTGAGTGAAGTAGGTTTTCAATTTGATATTTATGTTCCCGAAGAATGGGTAGGAACCGGATATTTAAAAATATGTTTACAAAATGGATTCAATGGCGGAGAATGGGAAAAAGACAGTTACAACTTTGTTCCTTGGATTGTTGGTAAAGAGGTTGTTCCTTTTAAAACGCAAGGCTGGCAAACGGTTACTGTTCCAATAACAAAATTGTATATGTATGCAGAGGGTGATTTTACTTTCGAAGATGTGTTGACAAGAAGAGAAACTGCCAGTTACAGCAATTTCGGATTTTATTTCGAAAACTCAGAATTCACCTTGGGCAATGTGACAGGGAATAGCAGTGACGAAACAGCTTTTGTACCTTCTGCAACTTCTGTTCGGGTCTACTCCGACAATTGGAGAGTCGTTTCTCTTGCAATTCCGTCTTACAGTGATTTTCCGGAAGAATAATAATGCTTAAATAGTTATAACAATGAAATATTTAAAAATACTGTCCTTGTTTATCTTTTTGTTTTCCTTTGCTTCGTGCTACGACAACAAAATGGAATGGTTGGATAAAAAGAATGATGTAGCAGAATCAGAACTTCCATTAGAACTCAAAGAACAAATAGCTCGTTACGATGTATTAAAAGCATACAATCCACACGATAAGTTTATCTTAGGCGTGGGTATCGGTCTTAGTTTATATATGGAGAAAGGGAACTATTATGAAATAACAAATGCGAACTTTACTGGAGTAGTTGCAGGATATGAAATGAAGCATGGCGCTGTTGTTAATTCGCGTGGTGATTTTAATTTCCAGAATATTGATGCTTTTTTAGCAGAAACGAAAACAAACGGACTGCATATAGACGGACATACCTTAGTCTGGCATACCAATCAAAATGCAAGTTACTTAAATGGTTTGATCGCTCCGGAAGTAATCCCGGGAACGGATGGCGATAACCTGTTGATAAATGGTGATTTTGAAGATGGCGCTATCGGTTGGGGGTCTTGGGGAAGTGGAAAAACTTCCGTTGAAGCTGTTTCGGATGTTAAATTAGGAGGTGAACAATCTCTCAAAGTGGTAACCACTGCCGGTTCGTCCAATTTATGGGATGTACAAATTCAAGCTCCGGAAGTACCTTTGGTTGTCGGACACGAATATCAGATTTCGTTTTGGATCAAATCGGAAGGAAGTGGAGGTGTGCGTATTTCTTTCGGATCAAATGGGGAAATGAGTTCACAGTACCCTTGGCATACAGAAGGTGAATATGTTTCTACTACTTCGACATGGAAACAGGTTATCTATGATAAAACCACCATAGATGGAGGTACTTTTACAGCCGTTGGAAATAAAATGCAACTACGCATCGATATGGGTAAATTTCCAAACATGACTTATTATATCGACAATGCAACTGTTGTTGATTTAGATGCGGCGCCCTCCATAGCCAATCTGATTTCAAATGGAAATTTTGAAAATGGTAGTATAAGCCCTTGGGGATCTTGGGGGAATGGTTCGTCAAGTCGGATATCAAATGAAGGGGAAGGGTATGGCAATCAAGGATATGCCATGGTATTAATCAATCCTGCTGCAGCACAATCTTATAGCGCTCAGGCCGCATATGAATTTGAATCAGCGCTTAAAAATGGACAAAAATACAAAGCTACTGCGATGGTAAAATCTTCGGTTTCGAATGGAGCAATACAGATGCAAGTTCAGAATGCAAGTTATGGCGGTCAATATTCCGGAGGTAGGACTATTGGACTTTCTTGGACAGAAATGAATTGGGAATTTACTGCGAGTACGAACGATCGGATAAAATTTATTTTTGATTTTGGTGAAGTAGCCGCAACGTATTATATCGACAATGTAGTCTTACAAGAAATAATTGAAAAGAGATCAAGGAATGCATTGCGTTCAGGTCCGGTTATTATCGAAAAAACTCCGGAAGAAAAAGCTGAAATAATCGATACTTCCATGGAAAGTTGGATTTCTCAAATGGTTGGACGTTACAAAGGAGATATTAAAGCTTGGGATGTGGTAAATGAACCGATGGACGATGGAAGACCGAGTGAATTGAAAACCGGAATTTATAAAAACCCCGAAGATTTTGCCGCTGACGAATTCTACTGGCAGGATTATTTAGGAAAAGATTATGCAGTAAAAGCCTTTAATTTGACTAGACAATACGGTAATTCAACAGACATCCTGTTTATTAACGATTATAATTTAGAATATAATTTAGCAAAATGTGATGGTTTAATCGAATATGTAAAATATATCGAAAGTAAAGGCGCCAAAGTTGATGGGATTGGTACACAAATGCACATTTCTATCAATACCAACAAAGGCAATATTGCAGAAATGTTCAAAAAGTTGGCGGCTTCCGGTAAAATAATTAAAGTTTCAGAGCTTGATATCAAGGTTGAAACAAGTACCCCGACTGCTGCTCAACTCGCTCAACAGGCAGATATGTATCAGTACGTCATTGATATGTACAAACAACATATTCCGGTCGCCCAACAATATGGTATTACCCTGTGGGGAATTTCTGATAATGCCATCGAGCATGAATACTGGATTCCTGATGACGCTCCAAATGTATGGGACAAAAATTATGAACGCAAACATTCATATAAAGGTGTAGCTAACGGACTTGCAGGAAAAGATGTAAGCGCGGAATTCTCAGGAAGATTACAATAGTAAACGTTCAGAATGAAAGCATTCAAAGTTAATATAGGTATAGTTTTGGCGCTTGTTGTTTTCAACTTATCAACTTCGGCGGAAATCAAACGGCCTAGGTTGATAAGTGACAACATGCCGCTTCAACGGGATACCGAGACCGAGCTTGACATTTGGTTTTGTAGCCAATCAAATTCAGACTGCATCGGCCGTTGAAGGAATAAAGCTTACTTCCAGTCTGATTCCGGCAATCATCTTTTTATGGGATTGCTTGGATAATAACCTCGTATTGTTCAAATTAACTGCCGGAAAATAAAACGTAGCGCCCCGACCGTTTTGCTGGACGCTGGATATCATGCATTGAGAGAAGAATACCGTCAAAGTCAGGAAAAATATCCTGCTCAATACAGGGCTTTTCACTCATCGTAAGCTGCAATCCGGATTAAGCGGACTGCAAACAGATTGACCGGAAAATTTAATTTATTTGTAACAAATCAGTAGCGCGCCTGTAACATTCCTGCCATAATTTTGCACTCGAATGAATGGCATTTATATGAAGTATATTTTACTTATTGTTTTACTGTTTCCGGTTCATTTATTGTCCGCGAAATTCGTTAAAGGGATTGTAAAAGATTCCGAAACGGGAGAAGAACTGATTGGAGCGACCATCATAGTGAAAGAAGAACCAACCCGAGGGGTAGTAAGCGGACTTGACGGTAGTTTCTCCATTAAACTTACAGCGAAATCCAGTACGCTGATTTGCAGTTACACAGGATATAAAACGGTCGAATATCCTGTGCCGGAAACAGATACCGAGCTGACTGTTTTGCTTGAACCTTTATCGCACGAAATAAGCGAAGTGACTGTTTTCGGATATCTCGTCAACAATACGGAAACCGGCGCACGCAGTATCGAAAAGTTATCTTCAAACGTTATGAATGTGGTGAGCGCCAAAGCAATAGAAATCTCGCCCGATATTACGGTAGCCAATGTGATACAGCGCGTTTCGGGCGTTTCGGTGGAGCGCAACAGCAGCGGCGACGGACAATATGCCATCTTGCGGGGTATGGATAAACGATATAATTATACGCTGGTAAATGGCGTAAAAATCCCCAGTCCCGACAATAAAAATCGCTTCGTTCCGCTTGATATTTTTCCTTCCGAACTATTAGACCGTCTGGAGGTTAACAAAACGCTGACTGCCGATATGGAAGGCGATGCTATCGGAGGAACGGTTAATCTGGTGATGAAAGATGCTCCGCAAAACCGTCAGATAACGGCATATCTATCAACCGGATACAATGCCTTGTTTTTAGAACGTGATTTCTATTCTTTCGATACAAAAGCCCTTGCCAAAGAATCGCCATACGAAATATATGGAGAAAACTATCAGGCTAAACCGCGCGATTTCTCAACCAAACTGGTACGATTGGAAACGGGAAAAGCTCCTGCCAATATGTTGGGTGGATTTTCATACGGCGACCGCCTGTTAAAAAACCGTTTGGGGATAATGCTTGCCGGAAGTTATCAGAACAGTTATCGCGGAAGTAACTCCCTCTTTTATGGTTCTTCCAACGCAACGAGCGATGCATCCAACTTACCTGTACTGACCGACAGGAACGACCGTACGTACTCCGAATGCCAAATCCGTTACGGGCTTCATGCCAAATTGGATTATCGCTTTTCTCCGCTGCATAAAATTCAATGGTATAACGCTTATATGGATTTTACCAATGCGCAGGTAAGAGACAATAGCAAGATTGATTTGAACATAGGCTATAATCCTGAACAGGGAGAGTATAATGTAAGCTATGATACCCGTTTCCGTTTGAATCATCAGCAAATAGCAAACTCCACCTTGAAAGGGACGCATTCTTTCTTTGCAAATGCACTTACAATCGGCTGGTCGGCTGTGTATTCGGGAGCTTTCAACGAAACGCCTGATAACGCTTCTGTCCATACGGTGACTACCGTCCGCAACGGAAAGCCCAACCCCGTATCCGTCGTAACGCTTGGAGGCGCCGACCGTCGTTGGGAACACAATGCCGACAAAGACAAAGCCGGACACGTCGACCTGATTTATACTGCTTTGGCGGGAAAAATCAAAATGGATTTTTCCGCAGGCGGTCTTTACCGCGACAAACAACGTTCCAATTTTTTCAATCAATACGATTTCAGACCTTACGACGAAACAAAGCCGGAAGGAACTCGTAATAACCTGATCGAGGGTACTGACTGGAACGATTACAGCGAAATAAAATTTATGGTTTTCACCCCGTTCGGCTCGGTTGGAAATCCGTTGAATTACGAGGCTTCCGAAAAAATATCAGCCGCATACGGACAAGCCGGGACGACTATTGACAACTTACAGTTTATTGTCGGATTGCGCGTTGAAAATACCAATCAGGGCTACTATCTGAAACATGCTACCGAGGGCGTAAAAAACAATGGAAAGCAACTTTATACAGATTATCTTCCGGATTTGCACATCAAATATTCGCCTTGGACAAACAACAACATCAGGGCGTCATATTACAAATCCGTCAACCGTCCGGGTTTTTTTGAAATTGTACCTTACCGGATTATCAACGAAGATTATACGGAAACAGGAAATCCTGATTTGAAACATACGGTCGCCCACAATCTGGACATGCGGTATGAATATTTCCCGCGTCCTTCGGAACAATTCATGCTGGGATTGTTTTATAAAAAACTAAAAGACCCGATTGAATATGGAATGATTTCGCAAGGTCAGGGGACTTTTTATATGCCGGTCAATTTCGGCAATGCAACGAATTACGGTTTGGAAGCCGATATTACCAAATATTTCCGTACTTTCGGAATCAAAGGCAATTATACCTTTACGCAGTCGGAAATAACGACCACCAAATTATTTAATTACAATAATCCCGACCTTTCATCCTCCGAAAAAGTATTGGTCGGAAACGTGAACCAGACACGTCCTTTGAATGGACAAGCCCGGCATGTAGCAAATCTTTCCTTATTGTATAAAAATATACAAAGAGGATGGGACGCACAACTTGCCTGTTCCTATACCGGCGACCGCATGTATGCCGTTTCCCGTTATCTGGATAACGATATTTGGCAAAGCGGTTATTTTCAACTGGACGTATCGGCAGAAAAGACATTTAAATCAGGTTTTGCGCTTTTTGCCAAGGCAACCAACTTGTTGAATACGCCGATGGTGCATTACCTTAAAAAAGACAATCCGTCCAACAACCGGATAAAAGATTATGAAAACTACAAAGGCGGAACTTTGGTGCGGCGGGATTACTATGGACAAAATCTGCAAATAGGATTACGATACAGACTGTGAATAATTATAAATCAATAAAAGATGAAGAAAACAAACTTTTTACTGTCAATTATGTTGCTTGCAACAGTATTTTTCTGCGGTTGTTCCAAAAAAGACGAAGACCTTTCGGTTAAAGGCATTGCCTTGTCGAAATCGTCGTTAACACTTAAACCCGGAACAAGCGAGACGCTTAAGGTTACTTTCTTTCCTGAAAATGTCGCTAATAAGAACGTCGGCTGGAGTAGCTCGGACGAAGATATTGCCGGCGTCAGTGAAACCGGAGCCGTAACGGCATTGAAACCCGGAAACGCCACTATCACCGCGGTTTCGGAAGACGGCGGCGAAAAAGCGACCTGCGCGGTGAGTGTTACGCTCAACGACCCGGAGATGAAACAGGGCGCAGTCGAAGGAACCTGGACAAAGTATTCCGTTATTCATATCAACGGCCAGGTCAATGTGCCTCAAGGAAAAACGCTGACCATCGAAGAAGGCGTGGAAATAATTGTTGCAACCGAAGGTCAGGATGCAAACAATACCAAAATTGAGTTTATCGTCCATGGAAACCTCTATTGCTACGGTACGGAAGAAGCGCCCGTTGTTTTCACTGTTCCGGCAGAAAAACGTATTGCTGAAAATATCTTCGCCCGCCTTTGGGGAGGAATTGTCGGAAGTATAACATGCGGAGAGATTGTTCTCGACCACGTATTGATGGAATACACCGGAGCCGTTACTACGCTTACATCGCCCTCGGTTACGGCAGGATTATTCAAGCCCGGAGGCGGCGAGGGAATGGTTGCTTTCAACACCAATAACCCTTCCGGCAAATACGTCATCATCAATTCCACGTTTCGGTATACTGGCGAAGACGCTATTTATGTGCAGGGCGGTTCCTGTATTTTCACCAACAATCTGTTTTATGCGGTTGGCGAAGCCGGCGGCGAGGCTATCAACGTAAAAGCGGGCTGCAAAGTTGACGCCGCTTACAACTTGATGTACAGCCCTAACACCAACGGCTTCAAACTGTCCAATTCCGGAGCCGACGGAGGAACGCGTTTTCAGGCGCAAATCAATGCATACAACAATACGATCGTTAATTCAGGCTGGCGACGCGACCCCAACAAGCCCAAAGGCGGCTCGGTATGGGCCGAAGCCGGTTGCCTGGTTAATGTTTACAACAATCTGATAGTAAACAGCATGTTTGCCGTCAAAGCGCCGGATTTCGGAATAGACGCTACCGACGGGCCTGATTTGAACAGCAGGATAGATTACAATTATTATGCTTCGGGAAACGCCCAGAGCGCAATCAGCCAGCATATAGCCAACGGAACGCTTACCGCTTTTGACGGTTTCAAAACCGGCGTTAAAGACGTGGTCTATGGCGCGCATGATGTTCGCGGAAATGCCGTCGGCGATAAAGACCCGCAATTTGTCAATTTCCCGTTTGCAAACAATCCTGTCCTGAACTATAATTACGACCCAACCTGGGATTTTCATCTGCAAGTAGGTTCGCCGGCATTAAGCGGCGCAAACACCGGTTTTACTCCTTACTTTATCGCGTCGGGCGTTACGGTCAACGGCAAACAGTATAAATCGCCGGCGCCTTCCGCTTGGTTCGGAGCGTTCGGAACAAAGTAAAAATGAAATTATGAAACATAGATTTTTATTATATTTCATTCTGTTGGTTTCCCTGGCGGGATGTAAGGAAAACCCTCCCCGCATCCGGTTTCCCGAAGTATCCGGGTCGGCAGTTAATTTTATTGTTGCCAACGATTTGGGACGCAACGGTTACTACGAACAAAAACCAATTGCACAAATCATGGGTTATATGGCAGAACAGATTGACATAGAGATGATTGCAGCCGCCGGTGATGTTCATCATTTCGAAGGAGTTGAAAGCGTAAACGACCCCTTGTGGCTGACCAACTACGAGCTAATTTACGACCATCCGGAATTGATGATCAGATGGAATGTTATTTGCGGAAACCACGAATACCGCGGAAATACGCAGGCAGTCCTGGATTACTCCAACGTCAGTCGCCGGTGGAATGTCCCGGCCCGTTATTACACACAAGTGATAGAAGCGGAGGACGGAACTTTATGCCGATTACTTTATGTTGATACAAGTCCCATGATTGACAAATACCGTAACGACAGCATAACCTATCCGGACGCACATAAACAGGATTTTGATATTCAGCTTCAGTGGATTGATTCCGTATTAACAGGCAGTACCGAAAAATGGAAAATTGTTATCGGCCATCATCCCGTTTACGCAGATACGAAAAAGGAAGACTCCGAAAGAGCGGACATGCAAGCGCGTTTAGCTCCTGTTCTGGAAAAAAACAAAGTGGATATTTATTTCTGTGGTCATATTCATAATTTCCAGCATATTCAGCCGGCCTCTTCAACAGTCAATTATGTGGTTAATTCGGCAGGGGCGCTTGCCCGTCCTGTAAGAAAAACAGACGGTACGGTCTTCTGCAGCGAAGATCCCGGTTTTACTTTGTGTTCGGTAGATGCGTCTGCGATTCGATTTTTCTTTATCAACCACAAAGGGGAAACCATTTACAAGTATTCAATTATTAAATAAGCGCTGTAAGAGCATGCAAATCTTGTGCAATAATGCAATATTCTCCCGTGGTTTATCTTCCGGACTTAGCTGTAAGAGCATGCAAATCTTGTGCAATAATGCAATATAAGATCAATTTGGCTGTTTTATCTAAAATAATGTTTGTATTCATCAGATATTTCCAAATTACATGAAAGTACAGGCAGAGATCAGAAAGGCAGGCGTCAATTTATGAATCAATGGATATCATCCTTAGAACCGGTCAGGGGCATTTATTATGATATCGCCTCTTTTTCAAGCTATTCGACAAAAATTGATTTTGTCGAATGGGGTTATAACAGAGATAAGGAAACACTGCCTCAAATCAATTTGGGAATGGTTTGTTGCCGCGAAAGAGGATTGCCGGTTTTTTACCATGTTTTTCCCGGCAGTATTGTGGACGTAAGTACCTTGAAGAATTTATTGAAATATTTGGAAGAGTACCGTTTAAAAGAGATAACACTTATTATGGACAGGGGATTTTTCAGCACGTCCAATGTTGTGAGTTTAATGGACAGTCCCATTCGAATAAACATTCTCCAGCCATTGTCATTCAGTCTGAAAAAAGCAAAAGAGTTGATAAGTATTCATTCCAAAGCATTGAAAAGCAGCAGGACAGCATTCAAATACAATGAAGAAATCATGCATCACCTGACAACTCCGGTTCATATTGGCTATCACGATTTTACTGCACATATTTTCTTCAATGAAAAAATGGAACTTGAAGACAGACACCGTTTTCTGTCCGGCTTGTTAGATATTGAATCTCAATATAAAGAATGCAAATTTGATTCGAAAAAAGAGGCGCAGACGTTTATTGATTCGGAAACACCGGAGAAATTGAGAGCCTTTTTTCGCTGGGAAAAATCTTCAAAACGGATTGTCAAAAACGATTTCAAAATAAAGGGACACTTGTCCGAACTTGGTTGTTTTATTATCATAACCAATGATCAAAATATTGATAAACACACTGTCTTACACTATTATCGGGATAAGGACAAGGTTGAAAAAATATTTGACACGGTAAAAAACGAAATGGATGGCGACCGATTGCGTTCCCATTCACAATACGGTATGGACGGAAGACTGTTTATCAAATTTATTGCTCTGATTATTTATATGCAAATAACTAAAATAATGAGAGACAAGAAATTGTTTGAAAAGTATTCTATTTCAGAACTTGTAAGAGAACTTGCAAAATTAAAAATTACTTACTTGAATAAGATGGATTCCGTTAAAAGTGAAATCTCTAAAAAACAATCTCAAATCCTCAAAGCTTTTGATATAAAATATCCATAGTTATTAAAATTGAAACTCCAATTTAGGGACCGTTCCACGCCCATTATCTGCCTGACCAACTTATTATAATTGGCTTGAATGTGCAACTCATCATAGTTCAATCCTTTGGATAAACGGCCTCCTGCGTCGTCGCCACGAAGACGGCAGATCCGATTGTGACGAATCCGTTCGAGCTGAACGTCCACACGCTGACACTCGACGTCGGCGAGACGTCGCAACTGCGGCTAACCGCTCCGGAACAGTACAACGTCGCGTGGCGTTAATCGGTAATAACCGTCGATAAATAATCCCTTAGCCGGATTATGTCTCATGGTTAGCGGTCTCTATTCGGAAAGAGCGGACGGAATAGAATCCGTTTGCGGAGCGGTAAGAGCCTTCGAGCCGTAATTATATTTCATTAGTTGAATATCATCAAGGTATATATGATGATATAACGCTTCGGAATCATTCGCTAATATATATCCGTAAACCCGCGAAACCTGTTTGGTTGCTACCGTTCTGACAACTGCTTCATAGTAGCCGTCGCCTGTAATTTCTTTATTGACGGAAATAATCGTATCCGCCTGCAG
>JAIROL010000104.1 GCA_031257565.1 Tannerella sp.
GATGAAAATACATTTTACCGCATTATGAATGATGTACGAATCGACTGGCGTAAGATACTCATGGGGTTTGCCTGGCAATTTGTGTGCATAGTAAAAAAAGAAACTGTAGAAAGTTCCGGCGCTGTCCGTTGTTTTGTAGTAGATGATACACTGATGGAAAAAGCGGGTAAAACATTCAGCGGAATAAGCAAAGTATACGATCATGCAAAGCAGGCTTTCGTATATGGATTCAAGATGCTTCTGCCGAATCTTTCAATGCTAAAATTAAAGCGTTCAGAGCCTCCCTAAGAGGGGTAGTAGATATGAAATTCTTCCTCTTTAGGTTATCTAAAATTTATGCCTAAACACAGGAAATTACAGGTGAGCCGGACTTACACCACCAAGTCATTTATCATGCGCGGCACACCAAAAAAAAGTCGTCTCAAATTTTATCCGAGACGACTTTCTAACATATTCCATTATAATATATACTGTACTCGGTTGTAATTATCAATTTTATTTATATATAAATTAGTTATTATCAATATATTATAGTAATTCAAAACATTTATTTATAACCGAGTATAGTATATCAGGACTTTATTCTTTATTTTCAAATTTACTTGAAAGAACTACCACTTTCATATCTTCCTCTCCTGTCCGTATCTTTACGCCCGAAAGATTAAAACTGTTAAAAAGCGCGCTTGTATAATATGAATACTCATAATAAGTATACGTGCGGTCTACCGGCAACACCAGCAAACTCAAATCTTTATCCGGAGAGTTTTCGATATGCGTTTTAAGTAGCGTACTTATATTCCCAAAAGAATAAGTACGCGTATAGGAAGAGTATCCGTAAGGCGTCTTTATGGAAGAAGCGTATGAATTCTGACCATCGGTAGCCATATAAGATATGAAGGAAGTAACACTGTTTTCCACACTTCCTTTTTCAAAAAAAGTCGTGACGGAATCTTCCGGTAACAACAACAAATAATTTGGAGGCGAATAAGCATAATTCCATTCTTCTTCGGGTAAGTACTTCAGGTTAAGAGTAAACCCATTGATGAATCGGTCGTTTATATCAAGCTCCCGGGATATCTCAGTTGTAGGCAAAACCAATCTTGTGCATACCCCTGCCGGAGACTTTATGTAGGTATGAGCAGGATTATCAACCAACAACTGATCTATATTGTCGTTTATAAACCGGTTAATCTGAATCACATCTTTTGATCCGTAAAACCATTGCGCCGCCAGGATTAAAGAATCCTGACCCGCAGCATCCTGTTCCGCATAGTTGTAAAACATTCGCATAGAGATATTCTCGCCGGCTGTTTTTATCAGACAGCCACTCCCATATGTATTGGTTATATAAATCCCCGGAAAGAACTTATTGAAAGCGCTTTGGCTTTGAAACGTAGCAGGATTACGGATTGTTTCATCGTAAAATTTCTGTCCCAGATCGGCCGGCAATTTAACTCTTATGAATGGTGAAAAATTATCGGAGGTGCGCAAAGAGTCTGAAATAGTCATATCATACGCAGTATATGAAACCGCCCCCAAAGGATTCTGCATATCACAGTAGTTTTCAGGATTATCGTTTGTATAGAAATTCTTTTTTAACTGCTTATTTACAGGATAAACCGTAACCTGCATGGAAGTCGTCGTATCGCCGTATACCGTAAGTCCGCCGTAAGAAAACAGTCCTAAAGATCCGGTATAATACGGATAGAAAATGATCAACTCTGCAGAATCGACCTTTCCTTCATAAGGAGTTTTGGCAAATTTAAATCCCTCTTCGCAATAAAACTGACAAAAAACATCCGTCTTTATAGTTCCATAGAGGGGATCGTACATTTCACCCAGTAAACAATCTGTTGTTTTGGCATAAACAGAATCCAGTCTTATCGTAGAAGCTTTCATCTGGAACGTATCCGAATAAACTGTGACTTTATCTTCGGGAGGCAAAATTGATGTTCCGACTCTTGTCAAATCATCATCACACGAACTCAATACAAGTCCTGTGAAAAGGCATAATACAACCGCAAGTTTATCTAAACCTTTTTTCATCTTCTTTCTATTTTGATTTTGTGTTGAGTACTTTATCATAAAACTCATTATAAGCGTCAATATAAGATTCTTCCTCCTGATAAGGCAAGAATAACTTATTTTCCCGTTCAATAAATTCGGAAACTTTTTGATTGATATTCTGACTCCCCTGAATAACTCCATCCGAATATTGTATTGCAAGACTGGATAAAGTGGCAAAATCGGTTGATACCTTCAACAATTGCAAATCCTTATCTGTCATATTATCCTGTTTCATTTTATCGGGAAGAGACTTGTTCAATGATTTTTCGAATGAATCCGCATAAACGGAATATACGATTTTAGTCCCGGCAAAACTTGGGTCGTCAGCATACATTTTTTTCAGATATATCGGAGCAAGAGCAGATAGCCATCCGTGACAATGAACCAAATCAGGAATCCAACGTAGTTTTTTTACTGTTTCCAGCACACCCCGCACATAAAAAATAGCGCGCTCGTCATTATCCTCAAACTCTTCTCCCTCGTCATCCGCAACAATCGCCTTGCGATGAAAGAAATCTTCATTATCTATAAAATAAACCTGCATTCGAGCAGCCTGAATAGATGCGACTTTTATAATCAGCGGATGGTCTGTATCATCAATAATAAGATTCATGCCGGAAAGACGTATGACCTCGTGCAACTGATTCCTTCTTTCGTTGACATTCCCGTAGCGGGGCATAAATGTTCGTATCTCACGACTTCGTTCCTGTATGCCTTGCGGTAAGTTTCTGCATATTTTCGAAATTTCCGTCTCCGGCAAATACGGGGTAATCTCCTGAGTTATAAACAAAATTCGCTTTGCGTCCATTCTTTAGGTTTTAGAAAATCGCCACAAAGATACTAAAAAAAAACGAGATAATAAGCAAGCAAATTGACAACGAATCTTCAAAACGTTTAAATTTAGCATATTTTATCATGAAAAATTTTCTGTATTTTCTTTTTATTTTGTTGCTTTGCGGTCGAATTACAAACGGCCCGTTACCATCATAAATTGGCAATCGGCTGAAATTATTAGTATTATAACATGAAACGAACATGCAACCAACGGTCTTTTAGCGAAGCGTTAAAAAAACGGCTTGCGCCAAAGAGTTATGAACATGCTGTGAGTTCCATGTTACCATAGCGTTAAAAAATAAAAAATGTACACATGAAAATTATACGCAATATCAACGATTTAAAGTCTTCTTTAATAAAAAAAAGGGAAGCCGGTCAAACAATCGGGCTTGTTCCTACAATGGGAGCTTTGCATGATGGACATTTAAGCCTGGTAAAACAATGCAAACAGGAAAATAACGTTTGTGTTGTAAGCATATTTGTCAATCCGACGCAATTTAACGACAAAAACGACCTCAAAGCCTATCCGCGAACACTGGAAAAAGATTGCGAACTGCTTGAACTCATCGGATGCGATTATGTCTTTGCGCCATCGGAAGAAGATATGTATCCCGAGCCCGATACGCGCATTTTCAACCTCGGATCCGTAGCAGAAGTAATGGAAGGAGTACGCCGTCCGGGGCACTTTAACGGGGTAGCGCAGATTGTCAGCAAATTGTTTGACATTGTCATGCCGGATCAGGCATACTTCGGAGAAAAAGATTTTCAGCAAATAGCCGTTATACGGGAGATGGCAAGACAACTGAACATGCAGATAAACATTATTGCCTGCCCCATTGTTCGTGAAGCTGACGGCCTTGCCATGAGTAGCCGTAATGTACGGCTGACGACCGAGCAACGTCAAATGGCGCCAGCAATTGCACGTATTCTAAAAGAAAGTCTTAACTTTGCAACATCAAAAAGCGTACAAGATGTACAAAAATGGGTTACAAAAACCCTAAACGACACACCTTATATGCGCGTTGAATACTACGAAATCATAGACGGCAATACTTTACAGCCAATAAAAGAATGGAATGATACAGATTTTCCGGTAGGTTGCATAACCGTATTTTGTGGAGATGTAAGGCTTATTGATAATATAAAATATGAATACAAAAAATGACTATTGAAGTTTTGAAATCAAAAATTCACCGTGTAACGGTGACGGAGGCCAATCTCAACTATATCGGCAGTATAACGATTGACGAAGACCTCATGGAAGCTGCCAACCTTATTGAATTCGAGAAAGTACACGTACTGGATAACAACAATGGCGAACGTTTCGCGACATATATCATAAAGGGAGAGCGCGGTTCCGGTACTATCTGTCTGAACGGAGCGGCAGCACGCAGGGTACAACCGGGAGATATCATCCTTATTGTATCATATGCACAAATGGATTTTGAAGAAGCAAAGACATTCAAGCCGACAATTATTTTCCCTGATACAGCCACAAATAGATTAATATAGACAGTCATTTTAATAATACAATCTTCTTATAAAGGCTGCCGGGATAATGACAGCCTTTATTTTGTTTTAAATTTATGCAGCACAAAACAGGTACGTATTCAAACAAACATATATGGAATATCAGTTTCCCGATAATTATCGGTTTACTGGCCCAGAACGTAATCAACGTCTCCGACACAGCTTTCCTCGGCCGTGTCGGAGAAGTCGAGTTGGGCGCATCCGCAATGGGCGGGTTGTATTATATCTGCCTGTTTACAATATTCTTCGGATTCAGTACCGGAGCGCAAATCATCATAGGCAGGCGGAACGGAGAAAAAAATTATAACGCTATCGGTCCTGTGATGATCCAGGGTATGATTTTCCTCATGCTGTTGGCTATAATCCTGTTCGGATTATCGTTCTTTTATGCCGGTAACATGATGCGTATCATGATATCATCGGAAATTATCCGGGAAGCTACGGTAACATTTCTGAAATGGCGTATCATCGGATTTTTCTTCAACGTGTTCAATGTTATGTTCCGGGCATTCTATGTAGGAATAACAAAAACTAAAATATTGACTATAAACGCCATTGTTATGGCTGTCGCCAATATTGCGCTGGATTACGTACTGATATTCGGGAAATTCGGATTTCCCGAAATGGGGCTTGAAGGAGCCGCTATTGCATCAGTTATATCGGAATTTGCCTCCACCCTGTTTTTTGTAACCTGTTCTTTCTTTACGATAAACCGCAAAAAATACGGTTTTATACTCTTTAAATCAATAGATATCAAGTTATTGAAGCAAGTGCTGCAAATATCCGTCTATACGATGTTCCAATACTTCATTTCCATGAGTACCTACTTTTTGTTTTTTGTCGTAATAGAACGACAGGGGCAGCATACCCTGGCTATTGCCAATATTGTAAGAAGTATCTATATTGTAATGTTCATACCTCTGAACGCACTTTCGGCTACTTCAAGCACACTTGTCAGCAATATAATCGGCGAAGGAAAAATAAAAGAAGTAATACCCCTTATAAGTCGTATATCGCGATTGTCGTTTATCATAATGTCGGTATGCGTATTACTACTCTGCACTTTCCCCAAACTCGTATTATCCATATACGCCAACGATTTATCCCTGATAAATGAATCTGTGCCGTCGATCTATGTGACGTCAGTGGCTTTGATTATAAGCTCAATAGCAAGCGTATTTTTCAACAGCGTTTCCGGAACCGGTAATACAAAATCAGCTCTGATTCTTGAAATGGGCGTTCTGGTACTGTACACCATATACATATATCTGACCGGAATATATTTTAAATTACCGATTCATATTTGCATCACTGCGGAAATTATATATTTCACCGGTCTTCTGATCGGAAGCGCTCTTTATCTTCGCTTTGCAGACTGGAAAAAGAAAAAGATTTAGTTTTATTCATCCGTAAATGAAGACCAACGGCTTTTCTGCAACGTTCTTTATAAAATCGTCAATGCGTCGCTTTGCTTCGCAAGCCTCGCTGCAAAGTTACGCTCTTATGCTGCTTTTTCCAACATATCAAAGAGCGCTCTTTCTTCTTTATATAATGTCATTTGGCGCAAATACAGGGAAGCAAATGACAGAAGAAAATAAATTTTCTTTTGTCATTGCGCTTGATTTACGTTATATTTGCATCGGACATTAACTACAAATAATTATAAATAAGACAAAACCATGACAAAAAAGTATTTACAGATCCTGTCGCATTATGATCTTGATGAGAATCCTGTTGAAGCAACCCCTTTTGGAAACGGACACATCAACGACACCTTAAAAATTACAACCGCATCCGGAACGGCAAAATACATATTGCAACGCATTAACCATCATATTTTTACCGATGTGGAGATGCTGCAAAATAACATACGGATCGTTACATCACATATCCGGAAAAAACTGGAAGAACGTAATGAAACGGATATCGACCGGAAAGTACTGGCTTTCCAGCCTGCAAAAAACGGTAAACAATACTATTATGACGGCGAAAATTACTGGCGCGTTTGCCTGATGATTCCGAACAGCAAAAGCCTGGAAGAAGTGAATCCCGAACTCTCCTATGAGGCAGGTAAAGCATTCGGCGATTTTCAGTCTATGCTTGCGGATATACCGGAAGGTACGCTGGGCGAAACGATTCCGAACTTTCATCATATGGAATTCCGCCTGCAACAATTTCACGATGCGCTGAAAGCCAATGCGGCAGGCCGCCTGGATGGAGTAAAAGATATGGTCGATGAAATTGAAAAACGCGCCGAGGCAATGTGTATTCAGGAAAAATTATACCGTGAAGGAAAACTGCGTAAACGCATCAATCATTGCGATACAAAAGTAAACAATATCTTGTTCGACAATCACTCCGGCAAGGTTTTATGCGTAATAGACCTTGATACGGTTATGCCCGGCTATGTGCTTTCCGACATTGGAGATTTCATTCGTACAGGAGCAAACGCCGGGGCGGAAGATGATCCGGACCTGGATAATGTAAATGTGAACCTGGATATTTTCAAAGCGTATACGCGCGGTTATATGGAAACGGCAAAGTCATTCCTCACTCCATTGGAGATAAGCCTGCTTCCTTATGGTGGCAGATTGCTAACCTACATGCAAACCGTACGTTTTTTTACTGATTATATTAATGGCGATACTTATTATAAAATACGCCACCCCGAACATAATCTGCAACGTACAAAAGCACAGTTTAAACTGCTACAAAGCCTGGAAGAACATGCAGGAGAAATGGACGGGTTTATGAAAGAGTGGCTATGAAATAAATTCTCAACAAAAAAGGCGCTGGAATTTCAGCGCCTTTTTTGTATCTGTCATGACTATTCAACATTATGAGATTATCATATCTCCCGTTCTATCTTATAACGGTTCCGGTTCGGAGCATTACGGGTAATAAGTTCGCCGATAAATCCGGCAAGAAACAACTGGGTGCCAATGATCATTGCCGTAAGAGAAATATAAAAATAAGGAGAATTGGTTACCAACGGGCGCAAATCACCGTCAATAATAGACATTAATTTTGCCACAAGCACGACCACAAGGGCGACTAATCCGATAAAGAACATAACGCTCCCCAAAAGGCCGAAAATATGCATCGGTTTTTTTCCGAACCTGGAGGTAAACCAAAGCGTGATTAAATCCAGATATCCATTAAAAAAACGGCTTAATCCGAATTTTGTCTTCCCGTACTTACGGGCTTGATGATGAACAACTTTCTCTCCTATATGATTAAACCCTGCAATCTTGGCAAGATAAGGAATATATCGGTGCATATCATTATAAACCTCGATATTCTTTACCACCTCTTTATTGTATGACTTCAAGCCGCAGTTGAAATCATGCAGTTTGACTCCGGAAAACTTTCGCGCGGTAGCATTAAACAGTTTGGAGGGCAGGTTTTTAGTCAACCGGTTGTCATAACGTTTTTTCTTCCAGCCGGAAACAAGGTCATATCCGTCTTCTTTTATCATACGATACAGTTCCGGAATTTCATCCGGGCTATCCTGCAAATCGGCGTCCATCGTAATCACCACATCGCCCTGCGCGCGTTGGAAACCGCAGTGAAGCGCCGGCGACTTACCATAATTACGGCGGAACTTAATCCCTTTCACTTCCGGCTCTTTAGCGCTCAGTGATTCGATTATACTCCATGATTCATCCGTGCTGCCGTCGCTTACAAAAATAATTTCATAAGAGAATTTATTTTCGTCCATCACACGTTTTATCCAATTATACAATTCGGGAAGCGACTCTGCTTCATTATACAAAGGTATTATTACTGATATATCCATCCGTTCTGATTTTTAGAAATGCAAATGTACGACTTTTTGTTTTCTTTTCTGTCTTAAATATCGCGACATTTTCAGTTTGTGGCGTGATTTTCTATATCTATCTTATTTTCAGCTTGTAAGATTTTATCAGGTCAGATGTTCTGAACATAGAACTCGCTGCATGTTCATAAATCTTTGGCGCAAGCCGTTTTTTTAACGCTTCGCTAAAAGACCGTTGGTTTTTAACGCTTCGCTAAAAGATTGTTAGTTTTTAACGCTTCGCTAAAAGACTGTTAGTTCATGTTCGTTTCATCAGTAATTTTTTTCAGTTTTAAATTAAAGTGCAAAGATAGTTTTTCTCAGCAAATCAGCAAAAATGTGAAAAATATCATATTATAAAATCGAATAGTAGCTCTAAATTGGATTTTTCGCTAATTTCTTTAATTGCTATCAATAATTATGCCAAAATTTCATCAGAAATATAGCTCATATCAAAAGGCAATGATTTAGCGAACAAAGGTAAAACAAATTTTTCAAATATTAATAATTACATTTGCATCCGTTAAAAAAACAAAGAAGATTTATGCCAAACTCATTTTTTAACTTCAAACAATTCGCGATACGACATGATAAGTGCGCGATGAAAGTAGGAACGGACGGCGTTTTGCTTGGCGCGTGGGCGACCGTTTTGCCGGAAATGCCGACAGCGCAAAATGAACCGGCAGAAGTGGATCCGGCGTACCCATCCGATGATAAAAGCAGTAGCGATGACGCGGTATTTTCGGTTCTTGATATCGGCACAGGAACCGGCCTGATTGCCATGATGATTGCCCAACGCAATAACAGCGCTAAGATTGACGCCATCGATATCGACCGGGACGCTTGCATTCAAGCCATCGAAAACATCGAAAAATCACCGTTTAGAAACAGAATCAAGGTAATTCATCAATCGCTTGCCAACTACTCTACTGAAAAAAAATATGACCTGATCATCTCCAACCCGCCATTTTTCAATAACTCATTAAAAAGCCCTGACGAAAAAAGAAATGTAGCGCGACATAATGTCAGCCTTTCGCTCAAGGAACTAATTGAACGCGCCATCCCTATGCTTTCGGAAAACGGCCGGATCGCTCTGATATTACCCATACAACTTTCCAAAGAACTTGATTTCATCATTACCACGCATAAGTTATACATCACGCGCCGCACAGACGTTATCCCGGTCGAAGGAGCGCAACCGAAACGCGTTCTTATTGAGATCTCTGCAAAGAACGCTTATAAGCAAGAAATAAAAACCGAAACATTAACATTGGCGACAAAAAACCGTAAACGTACAGAGCCATATCAAAAACTGACCGACCGTTTTTATTTGTAGAAGACGCCCGTCAAGCCCTCTCTAAACTCTAATATACTTTGCTCGGTATAAACTTGCGAGATAAAAAGCAGAACGCAGAACGCAAATAAGAACCACAGGGCAGTTTATAACGCCATCTTCCGACGGCTTCCTGCTTTCTGCCTACATATCACAAAACCATGCCGCGTGCAGTATAACTAAACTCTAATAACTAAACTCTATACTCTAAACTCTAAACTCTACACTCTACACTCTAAACTCTAAACTCTAATAACTAAACTCTAATAACTAAACTCTAAACAGGCAAGTTGGGCAATCGTTCGTCAAAGAAACGGAAAATATCATTGATCCGGCGTTGTACGCCCTCCGCAAATGAAACATTGGGAGGGATAAGGACTTTCAATGCCGAATGTATAACCGACAGTTCGATATCTTTGGAAGCCATCACCGGATCGCCGTCAATATGCATCATACCCTCTTTCTGACGGGTGATCCGGGCTTTTTTTGTTCTGAAAGTTTTTATTTTACTGTTTTTATCGATCGTTTTTGTAAACAGTTGGATAGCTAAGGGACCTATATCCAATGCATTGAATGAGGACAAGATGGTTATATCCATCTCTCCGTCGCAGATATTGGCATTCGGTGCAATATAGGCGTTATTGCCGTATTGAGACGCATTCGCGCATGCGATCAGAAAAGCTTTCTCTTTTATCGTATCATCATTTATATACAATTTATATGTTTCAGGCTTATAATCAAGATATTTTTCCACAATATCTTTCGCATAGGTCAACGAGCCCCGCCGTTTTTCTCCCGCAAATCTTGCGCTTACAGCGGCGTCAAAACCGACGCCGCAGGTGCAAAAAAAGATATTATCATTTGCCCTGCAAGCGTCTATCACGGATACATGATTGGAAAAAACAACGTCGACCGCGCCACGGACGTCCATCGGAATGCGAAGCTCGCGCGCCAGGCCGTTACCGGAACCCTTGGGTATGATTCCCAGAACAACATTCGTATGAAGCAACGACCGGGCAATTTCATTCACCGTTCCGTCCCCTCCTACGGCAATCACGCAATCAGCATTATCGTCAATCGCCTTCCGCGTAAGTTCAGTCGCATGACCGGCATATTCGGTATATATAATGTTTACTGCAATACCTCTATCTATGCAACGTGAAGAAATAATTTCCGGAATCCGATCCTTCGACCCGATCCCGGAGATTGGATTAATAATGGCATATATTTTTTTTACGCTTCTTTTCATCAGTACGGATTTGACGACAAAAATACAATTTTGCAATTAAAATATAAATATATCATATCTTTTTATTACCTTTGCACCGTTTTTATGTCTCTGATGAATATAGTAATATAATTCCAGACTGAATATGAATTTATTAAGAGCAAAACTGTCAAAATACGACACTCCTCAAAAAGCTAAAGCAGCAGGAATATACCCGTATTTTCGTGAAATAGAAAGCGATCAGGATACTGAAGTTTTCATCAGCGGGAAAAAAGTCCTGATGTTCGGTTCCAATGCTTACTTGGGGCTAACAAATCATCCCAAAGTGAAAGAAGCTGCAATTGAAGCTATCCGGAAATATGGCACAGGATGTGCAGGATCTCGTTTTCTGAACGGAACTTTAGATATACATGTACAATTAGAAAATCGTTTGGCCGAATTCGTGGGAAAAGAGGATGCTATTTCTTTTTCAACCGGCTTTCAGGTTAATGAAGGCGTTATTTCCTGCATAACGGGGCGTGAAGATTATCTGATTTGGGACGAACTTAATCATGCATCTATTATCGAAGGCATACGTCTGTCATTCTCTACAAAGCTGAAATATAAACACAATGACATGGATTCGCTGGAAAAACAACTTCAGAAATGCGAATCAGATAAGATCAAACTCATTGTTGTAGACGGAGTATTCAGTATGGAAGGCGATATTGCCGACCTGACGGGAATTACGCGTCTGGCAAAAAAGTACAATGCCAGCATCATGGTTGACGAAGCCCACGGTATCGGCGTATTGGGAAATCACGGACGTGGCACATGCAATCATTTTGGGGTTACAAACGATGTGGATCTGATAATGGGCACATTCAGTAAATCCTTTGCCGCTCTGGGAGGATTTATAGCCGCTGATAAAGACACAATCAATTACCTGCGACATCATGCCCGTACTTATATATTCAGCGCAAGTTGTACGCCGGCGTCCGTAGCGGCGGCAAATGCATCACTGGATATCATGCTAAGCGAACCTGAGCGTATTGAAAATCTGTGGAAACTGACAAACTATGCATTAAAAGGATTCCGTCAGATGGGATGTGAAATCGGGCATACGTCAACGCCGATTATTCCGCTGTTCATCCGCGACAACAATTTGACATTTACAATCGTACGCGACCTGTTTGACGACGGAATATTTGTAAATCCGGTTGTATCGCCGGCTGTCGCATCACAGGACACATTGATTCGTTTCTCGTTAATGGCGACCCATACAATCGAACAATTAGATTTTGCGCTTGAAACCATCAGGAAGATATTCAAAAAACATAATCTGATTAACTAGAGAGAATGAGCATAAGATTTATTCAAAATAAAGGTAGTTGCTGTGGATTAGGAACCAGAGGCTGTTCCAAGGCTAAGAACAAGCTCAATAATTACGATTGGCTATGCGACATTGATAAAGCGCAGAAAGCTACGGATTTCATTGAAGTTCAGTTCAAAAATACACGCAAAGGATATTTCCTCAATAAAGAACAACTGCCTTTAAAAAAAGGCGATATCATAGCCGTCGAAGCATCTCCCGGACATGATATCGGGACTGTCTCCCTGACAGGCAAATTAGTCTTGCTCCAGATGAAAAAAAACCGGTATCGCTTCGACGAGGAACCTAAAAAAGTTTATCGTTATGCCAAACCTGCCGACATAGAAAAATATGAAGAAGCTAAAAAACGCGAACACGAAACAATGATTCGTTCACGTCAGATAGCGACAGATTTAGGCCTTAACATGAAAATAGGCGATGTGGAATATCAGGGAGATGGAAATAAAGCCATATTCTATTATATCGCCGACGAACGCGTCGACTTCCGACAACTGATAAAAGTTCTGGCGGAAACATTTCATATACGTATAGAAATGAAACAGATCGGCGCACGTCAGGAAGCCGGACGCATTGGAGGAATCGGTCCGTGCGGTCGCGAACTATGTTGTTCTGCATGGATGAGCAACTTCATTTCCGTTGCTACGGACGCAGCCCGCTTTCAGGACTTATCGATGAATCCCCAGAAACTTGCCGGACAATGCGCAAAACTGAGATGTTGCCTCAATTATGAAGTAGACGCCTATGTTGAAGGACGTAAACAACTTCCCCCACGAAAGGTGGAACTATATACTAAAGACAGCATCTATTATCATTTCAAAACAGACGTCTTCAAAAAAGAAATTACATATTCTACAGACAAAAATATTCCGGTTAATCTGGTTGCAATTACTTCAAAACGCGCTTTTGAAGTAATAAATATGAATAAAAACGGAGAAAAGCCATTCTCTTTACTCAGCGATACGGAATTAAAAGAAGAAAAACGCGACTCCAAAGATATACTGGATGACAGCGTTTCACGTTTTGACAAGAAAAAAAAGAAGAAAAAGAAGAAGCCTGACAATAATAATATAAAAAACAGGCCAAACGACAGACTTCCCAATGAGACGAATGGCGCGTCTACGCAACAGAAAAGAAATTCGAACGCCGAGGTCTCCCAATGATAAACCAAACAATGGGTAGAAATGCATAAACATTCGTTAAAAAATATCCTGGCGGCAATTTTTATAGCTTCATGTTTTTTCTTTTCATGCAGTAAAGATGTTATATATAACGAATTCCAATCTGTACAGCATAAAGTATGGGACAAGCGCTACGAATATTTTTTTAATTTTGAAATTAACGACAATTCTCTTCCTTACAATATCTACCTGCAATTACGCAACAGCAATATATATCCATATCAAAATTTATGGATTCTCGTCAAAGAATTACCGCCATCCGGAGTCTTCACAAAAGATACGATTGAATACATGCTTGCGGATGATTTTGGCAAATGGACCGGAAATGGCATTACGCTTTTTCAAAACCAGTTATCATTAAGAAAAAACTATCGCTTCCCTGACGCCGGAAAATATATAATCAGCATACGACATGGTATGCGGGACGACAAATTAAAAGGGATAGAAGATATCGGATTACTCATAGAAAAAGCAAAATAAGACATTAGGAGCTTTCTTTTCTTCCGGAATCTATTCGCAGGAAAACAAACAATAATATTGTAAACCCCAACAAAGACGAACCGCCATAGCTGAAAAACGGCAAAGGTATTCCTATCACAGGGGTCAGACCTGTTACCATTCCTACGTTAACAATTGCATGAAAAAAGAATATCGACACGACGCTATATCCATATACTCTTCCAAAAGTTGTATCCTGCCGCTCCGCAAGAAAAATCAGACGCAACAGAAACATACCATAAATCAACAGGACAAAGGACGAACCCAAAAAACCAAATTCTTCTCCTACGGTACAAAATATAAAATCTGTGTCCTGTTCCGGCACATACTTCAATTTGGTTTGCGTACCATTCAGAAAACCTTTTCCCGAAAAGCCGCCGGAACCAATTGCGATCTTTGACTGGTTAACATTATATCCGGCGCCTACAGGATCGTCTTCCAGTCCCAGCGCAACCTTGATGCGCAACTGCTGATGAGGCTCCAGAGCTTCGTCAAAAACGTAATCCACCGAAAAAAGAAACCCGACGGAGATAAGCGCAAAAAGAGCCAGTAACGCATATTGCCAGACAATTTTTTTAATCGAATATAAAACAAGATAGAACGAAAAACAAATAATAAGCCCCACGGCCACCCAGACAAAATTAAATGCATAGAAAAGTGAAACAATATAGGCCAAAACGCAAACAAACGCGATAATGCCCCAAAAGTAGTTTGACAATACAGGCTCTTTCAGAACGAATCGCAACATAATACAGATGATAGCAAGAATGATACACGCAACAGCCAGTTCGCCAACCGGCGTAAAATTCCATATAAGGGATTCATATTTCAGTTCAACAATAAAAAATATCGCCGCGCACATACTTGTCAATAACACATATCCGGACATACCTTCACGATAAAAAACGAGGGCAAAAGCCAGAAAGACAAGAGTAGAACCGGTCTCTTTCTGCATCATAATGCACAGCATAGGGGCGAGTACGATCAATGTGGAAATTATGAAATCCTTTCCTTTCAACAAATTGAACTCATATGTATTCATGAATTTAGCAAGGGCAAGGGCTGTTGCAAATTTGGCAAATTCGGCCGGTTGCAAACGAATAGAAGACGTTATAACCAGCCACGAACGGGATCCTTTTATCTCGGGGGCAAGAAATACGGTTACCAACAACAACAACAGCGCCAGAGCATCTATCGGATAGGCAAAAGTCTCGAAAAAATGCTTGTCAAGCATCATAATCATAAAAATAAGCGCTACCGACGCGCCTATCCATATGAGTTGCATACCCGGCCGGCCGGAAGAATCGAAAAAGCCGGTATTATCAATGTCATAACTTGCGCCGTATATACTTAACCATCCCGCCGCTACCATAATAACATACAGAATGATCGTAAACCAGTCTACGAATTTCCATATACTCGTCTTATTATTCGGCATGTTCTTCTTCTTTTACTTTTTTAATATAGTTCATAGATCCGGGAAGCGTACTCCAATTCAACATTTGAGTTTCAATCCATTTACTTGCGTCCGGTATTTTACCATAAAAATATTTTTCAAGCATAAGCTTTGCCACAGGCACGGCAACTGTCGCGCCAAATCCCCCGTTCTCCACATATACGACAATGGCTACTTTCGGATCGTCCATCGGCGCAAAAGCGATACACGCCGAGTGGTCACGGCCATGCGGATTCTGGACGGTTCCGGTTTTGGCGCAAACGCTCCTGTCAGGTAAAGCCAATCCATAACAGGTGCCGCCTGTAACGGCAGCCCGCATCCCTTCGACAATGTACTCATAATATTCCCGTTTTACGCTCGTATATTTTTCAGTCCGGTATTGCTCCTCCAATGGCACATCCTGTATCTCGCGAACAACATGAGGGACAATATAGTAACCGCGATTGGCTATCGTTGCAGCAAGATTACAGATTTGCAAAGGAGTGGCGTTTATTTCCCCCTGACCGATGGATATTGATATGATACTGCTGGAATTCCATCTGTTATTATAAATTTTATCATAGACCCTGCTGTTCGGAATATATCCGCGAATTTCGCCCGGTAAATCGACGCCTAAAGGATAACCATACCCCATGGAAACGATATGATCTTTCCACACGTCGAATGCTTCCTGTATCGTCTTATACCGGGAGCGGCTATCCAGCATATCATGCAGCCCCCAGCAATAATAAGCATTACATGAGGTTGCCAGCGAAGGAATCAGAGATATGGGAGAAAAATGAGAATGACATTTAGGACGTCCTCCGAGATAAGGATATCCGCCGGCACACGTATAAACTTTATCTTTCGTTATTACGCCTTCCTGTAGAAATATCAATCCCTGGGCCGGTTTAAATGTTGAACCGGGAGAATATGAACCCATGATGGAACGGTCTAATAGCGGCATCTGGGGATCGCGTTCCAGCATCAGATAATTTTTCCCCCGTTGTCGGCCCCCGATAAGAAGACCGGGATCATAGGAAGGTGAAGACACAAGGCATAAGATCTCTCCTGTGGATGGTTCTATCATGACAATAGCGCCCGGTTTATGCTGCATGATTTTCTCTCCGTAAGCCTGCAGATCCACATCTATAGACAACGTAATATTTTTTCCGGAAACAGGCGCTATATCATATTTCCCGTCCTCGTATTTACCCTTGATACGTCCATGAACATCACGCAACAGGATTTCCACGCCTTTTTCGCCACGCAGTATTTTCTCATAAGAACGCTCGACTCCCGATCGGCCGGAATCGTCTCCCTGTACATAATAATCGTCACGTTCAAGATCCTTCCGGTTTACTTCGCCCACATTACCCAGTACATTCGCGGCGTTGATATATCCATATTCGCGTAACGCGCGGTTACGGATGTAGAATCCGGGAAATTTATAAAGCTTCTCCTGCAAAACTCCGTACTCATTCACGGAAAGCTGATTCATAAACACTTGCGGAACATAAGAATATCCGGGACCCAGTTTTTTTATAGACGCTATACGGGCGTCAAAATCCTCTTTTGTTATCCCCAACGTCCTGCAGAAATCAACCGTATCGAATGGCTGTACTTCGCGCATGACGACCATCATATCATACGAAGGCTGGTTAAAAACAAGCAATTTGCCGTTACGATCATAAATCACTCCGCGCGAAGGATAAAGGATACGCCTCTGAAACGCATTACTGTCAGCCCATTTCTTATAATCGTCACTCATTATTTGCAAAAAGAACAGCCTCATTACAAAAATAAGCAGCGCTACAATGACAGTACCGGCAATTATATACCGCCGGTTATCATAAATATATTTCCGCCTGTCATTCCCCACTTTTTACTTTACCCAAATTAAACGCTTCTATAATAAACATCAGCAATGACGTCAGCAAAATACTCGACAACATACGCGTAATCATCAGCAAGGGGTGAGAAAAGCTGAATGATTCGATTGAAAACAGTACGATATGATGAAGAGTTACCAGTATAAATGCATAGCGCATAAATTTGCCGAATCCAAATAATCTGCAGGAAAGAACACTCCCCTCCGGAAGTTCCTTCATATCGACAAACCGCTCCAATAAGGGCATACGGATAAAACCGATAAAAGAACATGCGGCAGCATGCATTCCGAATGTATTGGAAAACATATCGATGGTAAGTCCGAAAAGAAACGACAGGATAATCATGTTTGAACGCGTCATATCAACCGGAAATTTCAATATTGCATAAAGATAGATAAAAGGCGTTACGATGCCAAACAAGTGAATATTATTCATTACGAGCGCCTGCAACAATGCAAATACAATGAAGTAGATAATCACCCGGAACCAGACCCTAATCATTTTTCCTTGCCTCCTGTTCTACTTCTCTTTGCTCTGTCTGAGCGGCGTTATCAATAACAAACAACACATTCAACGAATGAAAATCCGTTGCCAGGCGCACTTTCAAGGAATAAAAGTTATCGTCATTCTGTTTACTGTAAGACTCTACAACGCCAACCATAATTCCCGGCGGAAAAACAGCCGAATAGCCGCTCGTCACAATCGTATCGCCAGTCTGGAATGTTGCATGGGTCGGCAATTGCTCCAGATAAGCATATTTCATCGCATCGCCTTTCCATGACAAAGCTCCGAAATAATTCGTATGCCGTACTTTACAATTCACTTTAAATTTTACGTTCAACAACGATATAACCACTGAATAACGATCATTTACGGTAGCGACTATACCCGCTACACCCTGCGGAGAAACGACTCCCATATCCGGACGTATACCATCTTTAGCTCCCTTATCGATCGTTATATAATTATTCATATAAACGACGCTGTTATTCACAACCCTGGCCGTAATATACTTGTAAGTATAGTTCCCGCTAAAAAGACTATCCGCAAATATTATATCTTTCTTGAAGGATATTGAATCTACAGTCATGCCATCAAGTTGTTCACGCAACTTAAGTACTTCCATTTCAAGCAAACTACTACGCTCAAGCAATTCCTGATTTACTTTTTGCAGGTCAAAATAAGAAAAAGCAGTACTGGATACAGACGATATGCCACTTGTAATCACATTTGCCGAACTTAACATCATATTCCGCTGGTAAGCGTTATTTCTATATATCAGTACAAACGAAAATATCTCGCATAATACAAATATAAACCAGTGTCTTTTAGCAACAATGAACGCCAGCAGTTTTTGCATAACGAAGATTAACTCTTATAGAGGAAATTGAACTTATTCAGGTTCTTCAATGCGATGCCTGAACCACGGGCCACAGCGCGAAGCGGGTCTTCCGCCACATGAAACCGAATGTTTATTTTATCCGTCAGACGTTTCTCCAGACCGCGCATCAAAGCGCCTCCTCCCGTAAGATAAATACCATTGCGTACAATATCGGCATATAGTTCCGGAGGCGTATTCTCCAATGTATTCATGATCGTCGCCTCTACTTTTAATATCGATTTATCCAGACAGTGTGCCATTTCCTGATAAGAAATAGGCGCCTCCATCGGCAGAGACGTCATCTGGTTCGGACCATGAACGACAAAATCATCGGGCGGGTTTTCCAGAGACGTAAGAACCGAGCCTACATTTATTTTTATCTGTTCCGCCGTACGTTCTCCGACCCTCACATTATGCTGACGCCGCATATACTCCATAATATCTCCCGTAAAAACATCTCCGGCTGTTCTGATGGATGTTTTTGTTACGATACCGCCAAGCGAAATAACCGCCACTTCAGTAGTTCCGCCGCCTATATCCACCACCATATTTCCTTCCGGCGCTTCCACGTCAATACCAATACCCACAGCGGCAGCCATAGGTTCGTCAATTAGATAGACTTCGCGTCCCCCTGCACGTTCGGAAGAATCCCTGACGGCGCGACGCTCTACTTCCGTCGCTCCGGAAGGCACACATATTACGATACGCAAGGGGGGTGAAAACCAACTGTTTTTAAAATTTATCATTTTAATCATGCCGCGTATCATCTGTTCGGCCGCATAAAAATCCGCTATTACTCCATCTCCAAGCGGACGTACTGTACGTATGCTATCATGCGTTTTTTCGTACATCAGACGAGCCTGCTCTCCAACGGCAAGCACCTTATCCGTGCGTCTATCCAACGCTACCACCGAAGGGGCGTCGATCACTATTTTGTCGTCGCATATAATGATTGTATTAGCCGTACCAAGGTCTATAGCTATATCTTTAGTAAAAGAGAATAATCCCATAATATTAATGTTTAAAGTGACGAACGCCCGTTTTAACCATACTGATATCGTGTTTATCACAATATTCTACCGATAATTTGTCATTAATAGAGCCGCCTGGTTGTACTATTGCCGTAATACCGGCCTCTTTCGCTATCTCCACGCAATCCGGAAACGGGAAATAAGCATCGGACGCCATTACAGCTCCATTCAGATCGAAATTGAATGAATGCGCTTTTTCTATCGCTTGCTTCAGCGCATCCACACGCGACGTCTGCCCGATTCCGCTTGCGCACAACCGCTTATTCTTCGCCAACGTAATCGCATTCGATTTGCTGTGCTTAACTAATTTGTTGGCAAAAAGCAAATCCAAAACTTCCGTTTCCGAAGGTTTCTTTTTTGTCACAGGTTCAAGATCTGCCGCGGTCTGAATACTGACGTCACGATCTTGTACCAATACGCCATTCAATAAAGAACGGAACTGTCCGGCGGAAGCAACTTTCGCCTGTTTTCGTTTCAGGATGATACGGTTTTTCTTCTGCATCAGCACATCCGGCGCGCCCGCTGCATAATCCGGAGCAATAATCGCTTCAAAAAAGATTTTATTGATTTCTTCTGCCGTTTCTATATCGATCACGCCATTTGTGACAAGAATTCCGCCGAACGCAGATACCGGGTCGCCGGCCAGAGCGCCCGTCCATGCTTCCAGCATGGTTTTACGCGATGCGACGCCACAGGCATTATTATGTTTCAGGATTGCAAATGTCAGTTCGTCAAATTCATCTATCAGCGTTACAGCCGAATCTATATCCAGTAAGTTGTTATATGAAATTTCCTTTCCATGAAGTTTTTCGAACAAGGAATCAAAATCGCCATAGAATATCCCCTTTTGGTGCGGGTTTTCCCCATAACGCATAACATGGGCGTCATCTGCCGCCACACGGAATGCAGAATCTTCGCCCGCATCAAAATAATTAAAGATCGCGCTATCGTAACCGGAGGAAACGGCAAACGCTTCTCTAGCAAAAAAACGACGTTCCTTGATGGTTGTACAGGCGCCTTTTTCTTCCAACAGACATATCAATGGAGCATATTGTTTTTGAGATGCGACGATCGCCACATCTTTGTAATTTTTTGCCGCAGCCCGTATCAGGGAGATTCCGCCGATATCTATTTTCTCGATTATATCGGCTTCTTCAGCTCCGGAAGCGACAGTTTCTTCAAACGGATATAAATCAACAATAACAAGATCTATCTCCGGAATTTCATAGCGCTTTATCTGTTCCTTGTCGTCGTCATTGTCACGACGGGTAAGTATTCCTCCGAAAATCTTCGGATGAAGCGTTTTTACGCGTCCGCCGAGAATAGACGGATAACCGGTAAGAGTCTCTACCGCTTCACACGGTAATCCTAATGATTCTATAAATTGCTGTGTGCCGCCTGTAGATACAAGCCGGACGCCTTCCGTATGAAGTTTATTTAATATTTTATCTAGTCCTTCTTTATGATAAACCGAAACCAAAGCCCGTTTTATCTTTTTATAATCTTCCATTATACCTCGTTATTTTAAAATAAATCGCACAAAAGTAACGATTTATTTTAAAAAAGGCGCCTATTTATATTATAAAAATTGTCTTTTTTTATCCGACAAGATTCCTGAATTTGTTAAATATTTTCTCTTTTATGGATTGATTGGGGTGAAAATTCGGAGAAGACTCCATCTGGCGTATATTGGCCTTTTCTTCCAAAGACAGCGTTTCCGGTATATAAACGCTCACATTCACTAACAAATCTCCTGTACCATACCCATTTACGGAAGGTAATCCCTTTCCGCGCAGGCGCAATACTTTACCCGGTTGCGTACCCGGGTCAATCTTCACTTTAGCGCGTCCTTCGACAATCGGCACTTCTACGGTATCCCCCAGGATGGCTTGCGGAACCGACAACAACAGGTTATATACCAAATCATTTTCATCGCGAATCAATTCTTTATCAGGCTCTTCCTCTATCACAACGAGTAAATCGCCATTCATTCCTCCGCGTCGCGCTGCATTTCCTTTTCCACGTATGGAAAATTGCATATCTTCCATCACGCCGGCCGGCAGATTGATCTCTATCACTTCTTCATCGCGAACAACTCCTTCGCCATTACATTCCGGACATTTTTTTGTAATCACTTTACCTTCGCCATGACATGCAGGGCAAACGCTCTGTGTCTTCATATGACCGAACAGGGTATTCGCTACGCGCGTCACATAACCGCTTCCATGACAAGTCTGGCAGGTAGCCATACTTTTTTCATCGTCCGTGCCGCTGCCATGACATGCTTTACATGGAACATATTTTTTTACCTTAATTTTTTTTTCTACGCCATTGGCAATTTCTTTCAGGTTCAGCTTCACTTTCACTCTCAGATCAGAGCCTCGCTGAACACGCCCGCCACTGCGTGAACGGCTATTGCTAAAGCCGCCAAAACTTCCGAAGCCGCCAAAGTGTCCGCCGAACAAATCTCCGAATTGCTCGAAGATATCGTCCATCGACATACTGCCGCCGCTAAATCCTCCACTGGCAGCCGAACTGCCAACGCCCGCATGACCAAACTGATCATACCGTTGCCGCTTCTCCTGGTTACTTAACACATCGTAAGCCTCCGCTGCTTCTTTAAATTTCTCTTCCGCCTTCTTATCTCCAGGATTTTTATCCGGATGATATTGAATCGCCTTTTTGCGGTAGGCAGATTTTATTTCGTCGGCCGTAGCGCTTTTGCTCACGCCTAATACTTCATAATAATCTCTTTTGGACATATCTTTTTTGTTTATTCTCCGACAACAACTTTCGCATGACGAAGCACCTTGTCATATAACAGATAGCCGGTCTGTACACAATCTATTACTTTGCCTTTTTTATCTTCTTCCGAGACAGGAATAGTCGCAATTGCCTCAAAAAATTCCGTGTCAAACGGCTGACCTACAGAATCTATCGCCTTGACGCCCTGCTGTGATAAATAACCGATAAATTTATCATATATCAGCCTCACCCCTCCTACGACCGACGATAAATCTTCCGTCGTTTGCAATGTGCTTAAAGCGCGTTCAAAATCATCAATAACCGGAAGAAGGTTTGTCAGCGCCGTAGCGCCTCCACTTTTTATCAGATCAGCCTTTTCACGTATCGTACGTTTTCTGAAGTTGTCAAATTCGGCTATCAGACGAAGATGAGAATCATTCAACGCCGCATATTTTTCTTCCCGGGAAAGCTCCTGCTTTGCGCCGTCGCACGACTCGTCCTCCGGAAGAGCGTCCTTTGCCTCATTTATTTTTTCTTCTTTTTCCCCATCATTTATATTTTCTGACACATTGTCGTTTTCCGAAGAATCATCTGACTTATCTGCAGAATCATGCTGCATATTTGTCATATCTTTTTTTTCGTCTCTTATCTCTTTATGTACATCCGAATCCATTCGTTCAGTCTCCCGAAAGGTCTTTTCCGTTTGTTCATCCATAATTTCATGTTTTATTTTTAATCATTTCACTCTGCTAACGGCAAAAATATTGCCAATTATAAAAATATCCCTAACTTTGCCCTACAAAATATTAGCGTAAGTCCAACTTGCTTATTTTAATAAAAATTTGTATATCATACATGCCGCATATTATTTATATAAAATGAAACGAATATTTTTTATTATAACAGTTTTATGCTGGTCCGTAACGACAAAGGCTCAGGATGTATCGTGTCGTTATGGCTTCAGTTACGAAATAAGTAATGATCCCCACTGGGGAAAAGACAAACCGGTCATCACAAGCATTTATCCTGATTCTCCGGCAGAAAAAGCCGGTATAAAACCTTACGATATAATTGAGGAGGTTGAAGGGACGCCTGTTACGGAAAATGTATTAGACGACATTTACCTGTTCCTGAACCCTGAAGGCAAAGAGATTGTGACGCTGACGATCAAAAATATCAGCGAAGGTTCGCATAAAGTAAAAATAAAAAAGGAATGTAAAAATATTTACTCCCTTGCGGAAGAACAGCTGGCCACAGCATTTGCCATGTATGCGGTAGAGTATACGCATGAGCGGTTATTCTCCTGTCCTTTTATAACTGCGCAGACAAAAGATCCGGTCGATTTTGCCGCATTTAAATCTTTTGATTTTTTCGGCCAAAACCAAAATCAACCGGAGTTAGCAAAAAAAATCAATGAACTGATAAAAAAGGAATTGATGAACAGAGGCCTTAAATATGACCCTGTCAATCCGGATTTACTGGTGCAGATCTACTATTCTTTTAATAAAAATCCGAATTATAAACCCAGGGCTACAAGCAAAAAATCAACAAATGATAAAAAGGAAGAATACGGAGGCGTATATCGGTATGACGTAACGCGCGACCGTATGGCCAAACTGCCGTTTTTACCTCCCGGTACGATCGAGACGGAAGCGGAATATATCCTCAAGTTGGGATTTCGCCTGGAAGACCGGAAACAGGAAAAAGGACGTATCATCTGGGAATGTGAAGCAAACGAACTCCTGAATGAATCTTATTCGCCGGAAGATTTTGCTTTTATACACATACCTCTTATGAGCATGCAATATCCTTATATGAAATACGGACGTAATGTACAATACCGCCTGTCCAAGAAAAAATATAATTATACCGGAATCAACTACAACATAGAAAATATTTCGGAGGTGGCGTCGGTCGACCCATATTCTCCGGCCGCCAAAGCCGGAATTAAGCCGTTCGACCGGATTGATGCAATTGAGAACAAACGCATGGAGGACCGGACGTCGCAACAATTCACTTCCGCATATCGCCAGTTTCTTGTTAATACCCTGAAACTTAGAAATAAAGAAACACGTTTTGTCGACGCTAACGGATTCCCCGATTGCATGTACTGGGACGAAGTCAAATATCCTCAGGTAGTTAAAGCATTCAATAATAAAAAGAACCTGACAGCATTTTCATACCTTTTCCAATATGCGCCGTTCATCAACCCTTCAGGCAACAATACATGCTCCTTTAAATTGAGAAGAAATAAAGAGAAACTGGAATATATAGTACGTCCGGAAATCCGTTCCGAGGTTACGGTCGTTGTTGAATAATTTTTATGAGTGTGATTTATCCGCAAAATTTCGAACAAAAAATCGGATTCGATAAAATACGTCAGCTGATAAGCGATAAGCGCCTTAGTTCGCTGGGAAAAGAACGTATCGATGAAATATCGTTTTTATCCGATATCCGGATTATTTCCGAAAAGCTAACACAGACAGACGAATTTGTACATATCCTGCAGGAAGAAGATTCTTTTCCGGCCGATTATTTCATTGACGTCCGCTACCCCCTTAAACGTATTCGTCCCGAAGGAACATTTCTGGACGAAAAAGAACTTTTCGATCTGAAACGCTCGCTTCAGACCATTTATGATATCACGCGCTTCTTCAAACCTTCGAATGATAACGAAGAAATAAAATATCCGGCGCTGACCAACCTGGCCGCAGATATTCCGGTCTTTCCGCAACTGATCTCAAAAATAGACGGAATCCTGGATAAATACGGACGGATGAAGGATCATGCATCACAAGAACTGATGCGTATACGTAAAGAAATATCCTCCACTATGGGAAGCATATCGCGCAATCTGCAATCGATACTGCGTGCTGCACAATCGGAAGGTTTTATCGATAAAGATGTGGCGCCGACTATGCGTGACGGAAGGCTGGTCATACCTGTGGCGCCTGCATTCAAACGTAAAATAAAAGGCATTGTACATGACGAATCGGCAACGGGGAAAACCGTATTTATAGAACCGGAAGCCGCAGTTGAAGCAAATAACCGCATACGCGAACTTGAAAATGAAGAAAAACGGGAAATCATACGGATTCTCACTTCATTTACAGATATGATAAGACCGACAGTTCCGGATATTATACAGGCTTTTGCTTTTCTTGCGGAAATAGATTTCATTCGCGCCAAAGCCCTTTTTGCGATCGAGGTGAACGGGATCAAGCCGATTATTGAAGATAAACCGACCCTCGAATGGTTTCATGCCGTACATCCGCTTCTTTTTCTCTCGCATAAAAAACAGGAAAAAGAAGTTGTTCCTTTGGATATCGAGCTATACGAAAACAAAAGGTTACTTATCATTTCCGGTCCGAATGCGGGAGGTAAATCCGTATGCCTCAAGACTGTCGGATTACTGCAATACATGCTGCAGTGCGGACTGCCAATCCCGGTCTGTGAAAATTCACGAACGGGAATCTTCGATAAAATATTCATCGACATCGGAGACGAGCAAAGTATTGAAAATGACCTAAGTACATACAGTTCTCATCTGACGAACATGAAGTTTTTCGTCAGAAACTGCGATGGACGGTCCCTGTTACTTATTGACGAGTTCGGAAGCGGAACAGAACCGCTTATCGGAGGAGCGCTTGCCGAATCATTACTCGATCGATTTAATCGTAACGGTAGCTTTGGAGTCGTAACAACGCACTATCAGAACCTGAAGCATTATGCCGAAGACCATGATGGCGTCATTAACGGCGCAATGCTTTACGACCGCCATTTGATGCAACCATTGTTTAAGTTATCTATCGGGCGCCCGGGCAGTTCATTTGCCATAGAAATAGCCCGTAAAACAGGACTGCCGGAAGACGTTATTACCGAGGCGTCCGAGAAAGTAGGCAGCGACTACATTGATATGGACAAATATCTACAGGACATCGTTCGTGACAAACGTTACTGGGAAACCAAACGACAAAATATACGCCAACAGGAGAAAAAACTCGAAGACGTGATTGCCCGTTATGAAAAAGACCTTGAGGCGGTCAATCTGCAGCGTAAAGAAATCGTCAAAGCAGCTAAAGCAGAAGCGCATCAGATTCTGTCGGAAGCAAATGCCAAAATAGAAAATACGATACGCGAAATTAAAGAAGCACAGGCTGAGAAAGAGCGTACCAGGACCGTTCGAAAGGAATTGGAAAAGTTCAAAGAAAGCGTCTTCGACACAAAAGAGGAAGATGCAAAGATTACGCGTAAAATGGAACAATTACGCGAACGTCAGGAGCGAAAAAAACAACGCCGGATAAAGCCCGGAGAACAATCCGGCATAGATTCCGGCATAGATTCCGGCAAACAAACAAAGGCCGAAACAATGCCGGCATTTGAAAAAGGCGATACGGTACGCGTAAAGGGACAAACAGCAACCGGCAACATCCTTGATATACAAGAAAAACAGGCTGTTGTCGCGTTCGGAATGATAAAAAGTACCGTTAAACCGGATAAACTCGAAAAAGTCAGTCGCAATTTATTGAAAAAGGAAGCCGGGAAAAGTACTTTTGTCAGTACGCAGACAGCCGACGCCATTTATGAGAAAAAACTCAACTTCAAACATGAGATTGACGTGCGTGGAATGCGGGGAGACGAGGCCTTGCAATCCGTCGCTTATTTCATTGACGACGCGATCCTCGCAAATGTATCGCCTGTAAGGATACTGCACGGAACAGGCGCAGGCATACTCAGCCGGCTGATACGGGATTACCTGACAACCGCGCCAGGCGTCAAATGCTTTAAAGACGAACATGTCCGGTTTGGAGGCGCAGGTATTACGGTCGTCGAGTTGAAATGAAAAACAGCCGACGAAATCAGGTTATAATCAAATCATTCCGCTCACAGAATCAACGATATGACCGTCGAACAGGTTAATGATTCTGTCAGCGAATCCGGCGTCATGCTGGGAGTGGGTAACCATCACTATCGTCGTTCCTTCTGCATGCAGTTTGGTAAGAAGTCGTATCACTTCAAGACCATTCTTACTATCCAGATTACCCGTAGGCTCATCGGCAAGTATCAGTTTCGGATTGGATATAACGGCACGGGCTATGGCAACACGCTGTTGCTGTCCTCCCGAAAGCTGCTGAGGAAAATGCTTTGCGCGATGCCCTATATTCATACGTTTTAGTATAGCGCTCACACGGTCTTTACGCTCGGCAGACTTAATATTCAAGTAAGTCAAAGGCAACTCCACATTTTCGAAAACATTAAGTTCGTCAATCAGGTTAAAGCTCTGGAACACAAAACCGATATTACCCTTACGAACCCGAGTGCGTTCTTTTTCTTTCAGACGTCCGACTTCCGTTTCACCCAGAAAATAATTTCCTTCACTCGGATTATCAAGCAAACCCAAAATATTCAGCAAAGTTGATTTACCGCAACCGGAAGGCCCCATAATTGCAACAAACTCGCCATCTTTCACCTCCATCGAAATTTTATTCAGCGCAATTGTCTGCACCTCTTCCGTCTGGAAAAACTTACTTAAACTTTCAATTTTAATCATAACTCTCTATTTTTATTACTTTATTATTCCTGTTTTTATATTTTAAATTCAATATCCGTGCCAAAACAATCAACACTCTGAAAAACAATAATTTACACAAAGATCGTCAGGCTATGCATGTCCAAATATTTGACACTGTTGTATAATTTCTTTACACTCGTTTCCCATCGCTAATAACAAACGATGCATCACTCCATTTTAATGCTATTCACCGGATTATCATTCGCCGCGCGCCAGTTCTGAAATGTTACCGTAAAAACGGTAATCGCCGCAACAACAACAAAAGCAATCGGATAAACCCACCAATAGATCGGCGTTTTATAGGCGAAATTTTCCAGCCATAAATGAACGGCATACCAGGCAAACGGGGCGGCCAACACAAAACAAATAATCAATATCCGCAAATACGTTTTATTAAACATGATTAAAATTTCCCGGGTCGATGAACCCAGTATTTTCCGAATTCCAATTTCTTTTCTTCTATATTCACTATCAAACACAACCAGGCCGAATACGCCTACTATTGATATAAAGATAGCAACCAAACTGAATAAGGCGATTAATGAACTCAATGAACTTTCTTTTTCATACAACCGTTGCATAACGGCGTCGAAAAAACGGATATCGAAAGGATATTCCGCATCAAATTCAGCCAGCGTAGAACGGACATGAGACATAGCGGCGCGCATATCCGAACCGGCCTTTACTTTTATATAGGCATGGTTTAGTTGCGTACCCCAATTCTGCGTACCCCAAACATAAAATGCCATAGGCGTTACCTCCGTACGAAAAGATGCAAATTTAATATCCGGCATAAAGCCTGCAATGATGGCGCTGTCAATCATAGATCCGAGCTCCAGGCCGTATGCCTGCCGCGCTTTTTCATTAAAGACGTATGCCCCGTACTTCGTATTGGCGTCCTCCCTTCGGAAATCACGGCCCTCGGAAATCTCCACGCCCATCACTTTCAGAAAAGAATAATCTACCGGAAGACATTGATAAGTTATCTCTTCCCCTTTATATTCCCGTCCCCATCCCATATATTGATCGGAGCTTGATAAAAGCGGCGCCGCATAGGTCGCATCCTCAATGCCGGAAAATGTCTTGAGTTGATTGGTAAAAGCGTCACGCTTCTCTCCAATTTTTGAGTTCAGATTTGTTACAATCAATTCATCCTTATCATAACCTAAAGATGTATGTTGCATATAATAATTTTGTAAAAACATAAAAAGAGATCCGATAATCAGTGCAAAAGAAGCTACAAACTGAATACCGATCAATCCGTTTCTCAATTTCTTTCCTTTGGGGGATAAGCCAAAGCTTCCTTTCAATACCAGCGCCGGAGAAAATGAAGTCATGTAACGCGCAGGATATATACCGGCCAGTAAACCGGTAAGTAATGCGACAATCGTTGTCCCGGATACAATCCAGGGATGAGCCGTAACGGACAAATCCGCATCTACCAACTTGGACAGAGACGTCAATTTAAACGCTGCAACCAACCCTATAGCGATAAGGCCGGATAAGAAACTGATAAATACCGCCTCAAAGACAATGGATAACCGTATCATTTGCTCGTCGCCCCCCAGTACTTTTTGCGTATTGATACTTTTTATACGCATGGGGGTCAGAGCCGTACTGAAATTAGTAAAATTAATGCCTGCTATTACTACAATAACGATTGCGATGGCAAACAAAATAAACAAAGTTTGCTTACTGGCTTTCGGCGTATTATCATAAAGCACATTCGTCACATAATGTACATCCGGCAAAGCGGTAAGGCGTATCATCATACCTGATTCTTCCCAACTGAAATCCTGTCCCCAAAGCTCTTTCGGATCAAAACTCTGTTTAAAGTTTTCAAACAATAGAGGCACATTCGACGGATCATCCACACGAATATATACCTGATAATTCCAGTTACCCCAATTTTGTTTATTTTCACTTTCCGGTATCGAAAAATAGATATAATTATTTACAGCCGAGTTGGAAGGAATGTCGCGATAAACGGCTCCGACCGTATGATTTCCATTTCTACCAAACAGTTGCTTCCCCACTGCCGATTGGCCGCCAAATAACTTACGTGAAAGACTCAAAGGTATTAAAACATTCTCCGGCGTTTTCAGCGCATCTTTTACGCCTTCTACGATATCAAAAGTAAAAACCTCCGTAAATTCCGGAGATACAAGAGCCATATTTTCTTCATAAAAATGGCGAGTTCCGTTTTCTTCCACACTGAAAAAGGTTTTATTATTTCCCCATGT